>JBOFTL010000843.1:0-1740 GCA_051652045.1 Microcoleus sp.
AGCAATATTCCCATAAAACCTTGTTTGAACGATCGTTAATTCCACAGGAATCTACCAATTCCATTCCCGAAAACATCCCCCAGTGGCTGCACTGGTTGGATAGCTGTTCGAGTACAAATACTTGGGCGATCGATCGCGCGTCGCAACTCGATCGCGGGAGTGCAGTATTTACCAGAAATCAAACAGGCGGCCGCGGCCAATACGGTCGAATTTGGCATTCGCCACCGGGTGTTTTTACTGCTAGCTTCGTACTCGATCTGCCGCATTCTAATTTATTGTCGGGACTCAGTTTAGCCGTCGGTTTAGCTGTAATTTATGCGATCGAAGATTTGGTTCCCGATTGTAGAAATAAACTGCAAATGAAATGGCCGAACGATATCTCGATCGACCGCCAAAAATTAGCAGGAATTCTCTGCGAAGCGACTGCTGGAAATAGTTCGGAAAAAACTCGAGTTGTTGTCGGAATCGGACTCAATCGCTGCGTTGATTTTGCTGCTGCGGGATTGGATGCGGGGGCGATCGGGAATGCGGTCAGTTTGCATACTATTACTAATTCTAGACCAGATGAATTGACTTTGCTCGAAAAGTTGCGACACTATCTCCTTCAAGCCGCAGATTTACTGGCAAGAACCAACAAAACCCAAAATTCCGGTTTAAAATTGTTGTTGCCTCAATTGCGCGATCGAGATGCACTATTAGGGTGTAATGTGGCGATCGAACTTGCGGCAGAAACCATCACCGGAATCGGTGCAGGGATTGACGATTCGGGGCGTTTGCTATTGCGTTTTCCAGATGATAAAGTCCGGGCTTTCACATCAGGAAGAGTGCGGTGGGATTGAACTCTTGCACTATTCTCAATAACTAAGTAATACCAGTTATCTAAAAGTCTGCTACAATCATTGACCCCCCCTAACCCCACGCCAGTTGCTACAACGGAGGGAACCTCGCGCCAGTTGCTACAACGGAGGGAACCTCCGCAACGCACTGGCTGCGCAACGCACTGGCTCCCCTTATAAAGGGGGGGACAAGAACACTGTTATTTCGTTTAAAATTGGTATAAGAAGCCGGATTTCTGAAGTTTATGCAACTAGCAAGAAACCGGGTTTCTGACGAAAAATATCGGCTGTTACGCACAGTGTTTGACAGAAACCCGGTTTCTGAGGTTTCTGATATTGGTGTAAAATCTCATTTATAGCAACACCGACTTTGTTATTTTGTAAATCTTCCCGATCCTCTCTCCTGCTGACAGTATATACACTTGCAAACATCCATAAAGCGGAAAATTGCGCTTATGAGCTCTGAATCAGAATTTACTTGCGAAGCTGCCTTACAGTTAGCTGATGCAATAATCAAGATTAAAACTGGTAAGAATTTAAGCAACCATGAAGCCGATGTATTCAGAGGTTGCTGGGAGGATAATAACTATCAAGAAATCGCCGAAGACCTACGGTATACTACTGGTTACATTACTGGAGTCGGCCAGCAATTATGGAAAAAGCTGTCAGAAGCATTAGGAGAATCTACCGGAAAAAAAACTTTTCGGCAACCTTTGAGAAAAGAATGGGAGAAACGACGGATTGACGGAAATACGATACTGCCACCTTTAGTAGCAGTGCAATCTTTGAGTTCGATCGAACCTAACTCGATTTATTATGTAGAACGCCCTCCCATTGAAGAACGCTGTTACTCAGAGATTTTTAAGCCCGGATGTCTGCTGCGAATTAAAGCGCCTTGGCAGAC
>JBOFTL010000844.1:0-5909 GCA_051652045.1 Microcoleus sp.
GATTCTATCCAGACACCAATCAAAAACAGCAGCTCGATCGCTGGCTGAGAATTTGCCGTTATTGGTATAATCGCCAGCTAGGAGATCGCTTCGATTGGTGGCAGATGAACCGTACTGATATTAATGCCTGTCCGCTAACCAGCAGTATTGCTACTCCCAGAGCCAAGCCTAATTATTACAATCAAAAAGCTGCACTACCATCGCTCAAAAAAGATTTGGTAAAAGTTCTTCATAGTGGTGAATTGTTGGACTTCAAGCAAGTAGATTCAACTGTTTTGCAAGGCGTATCTAAACGAGTAGACAAAGCTTTTGAGCGATTTATCATCGGATCTCGCAAAGGTGGTAAGTTTGGTAAACCTCGCTTTAAAAACGAAGCAAGCTATCGCACGATGACTTTTGCAACTGCTAGTAATGATTGGATTAAATGCTGTCGTAATGACTGGATTTATATTCGATTACCAAAGCTTGGAGTTATCAAGGTTCGGATGCACCGCCCCATCCCAGATGGATTTACCCTCAAGCAAGCTAGTGTTACTAGAAAAGCGGATGGTTGGTTCATTCAATTAATGCTTGAAGATCCTTGTGTACCTGAATGCACCCCTGACAAAATTACTCCGACTTGGGGTAACTCAATTGGGTTAGATGCGGTACTTCATGAAGATGTTTATCTAGCAACATCTGAAGGTGATAAACTACCTGCACTCAAGCCACTACGCAAGAATCAATCGTCATAGCGTACTCGCTTGACGTGGGAGTATGTCACTCTTTCTTACTTTTTCCCTTTTCCTTCTTTCTGCTTCCTTATTCCTTCTTCCTTATTCCTTCTTCCTTATTCCTTCTTCCTTCCGATTATGAAAATACAGAAAAATACATTAGTATTAATAGCAGCAGCCCTAACCTTAGCAGGCGCAGTTTCTATATTAGAATTTCAAGTAAATCCCAAACAAGAAGCTGCGAAAGAAGAGCAACAGAAAATTTTTACATTTAAATCCGATCGCATCCAATATTTTACGATAAAAACTCCCGAAAAAATCTTGACTTTTGAGCGAAATTATGATACAAAAGGAACCACGTCAAGCTGGGAAATGAAAGTGCCGGCAGTATCTCCAGCAAATCAAGCATCAGTAGATTTTTTATTGGACAGGTTGGCAACAGGTAAGAGCGATCGGATAATTAATGCTACCAGCGATCGACTGCCAGAATTCGGACTCGACAAACCCCAAGCCACAGTAACAGTCAAACTCGACAACCAAGAAACTCACCGATTAGTTTTAGGTAAAACAGACTTTAGCGGTCGCTTCTTGTACGCTTTAGCTAACCCTTCAGAACCGCCAGGTAATGATGTCTCCGTACTGCTCGTACCTTTCGACTTCAAAAATGCCACCCAGCGACCTTTATCAGAGTGGAAAAAAACAGAAGAACCCAAAACAGACAAGCCCAAACCCTCTCCCACACCCAGTCCCGATAACAAATAGTATCGCTTGCAGTCGATCGAACCCTACGAACGTGACTGCTCGTAGATAAAATTATCAAACTGTTTACCAATTACCAATTTGATTTGATGAAGATCTTGTAAAGTTACCTTGAATGTTACTAAGATATAAAAAGAACAGCTCGCGAGTCGAATTTAAGAGGTAAACTTGAAACAGATTGGATTAGTTGCGATCGGGCGGAATGAAGGTGCAAAGTTGCGCCAGTGCTTGCAATCGGCGATCGGCAAAACGGCTCTCGTGGTTTATGTTGATTCCGGCTCGACAGACGGAAGCTTAGAACTAGCCCGCTCTCTCGGAGCCGATACAGTTGAACTCGACCTATCTACACCATTCACCGCAGCACGCGCCAGAAATGAAGGATTTGCTCGGCTGCGGGAAGTAGCACCCGACATCGAATTCGTCCAATTCACAGACGGCGACTGCGAAATAGTTGACGGATGGCTCGAACTCGCCCAGCAAACACTCACAACCAAACCTGAATTAGCCGTAGTGTGCGGTCGCCGCCGCGAGCGGCACCCCAAAGCAACCCCATACAACCGACTTTGCGACATAGAGTGGGATACTCCCATCGGCCCGGCTAAAGCCTGCGGTGGCGACTCCATGGTGCGAGTTACAGCCTTCGAGCAAGTCGGCGGTTTCAACTCCGCACTAATAGCGGGCGAAGAACCGGAAATGTGCGTGAGGCTGCGCCAAAAAGGCTGGAAAATCGAGCGCTTAGACGCAGAAATGACCCTGCACGATGCCCAGATGACTCATTTTGGCCAGTGGTGGAAGCGCACCCAAAGAGCCGGTCACGCTTACGCTGAGGGTTCCTGGCTGCACGGGAACACCCCCGAACGCCACTGGGTGAAAGACTCCCTCAGTATCTGGTTTTGGGGATGTGTTTTGCCGTTGCTAGGATTCGGTACAGCCTGGTTCACCGATGGGTGGAGTCTGTGGCTGTTAGCCGGTTACCCGGTACTTACCTACCGCATTTGGCGTCGGATGCAGCAGCAACGGAATTTAACTGCAAAGGATGCTGCGCTTTATGCAATATTTTGCGTACTGGGGAGATTTCCTGAATTTCAGGGACAAATTTTGTTTCACAAGCGTCGGTTGCTAGGGGAACGCAGTAATTTGATCGAATACAAGAAACCAAATCCTAACAACTCGGCAAGCTACAATTAACGACAAACAGTTGAGAGTTGAGAGTTGATAGTTGAGAGTTGATAGTTGAGAGTTGAGAGTTGATAAATGAGCGACAAAAAATTAAAAGTTTTATTAATTATAGAACAGTGCAACCCCGAGGCGGCATCTGTACCTTTGGTTGGTTACAAGTTTTACCAAGCAATTAGCAAACTTGTAGATGTAACTCTAGTCACCCACGAAAGAAATAAAGGACCGCTGTCGCGCTTAAAAGAGCACAGCAACATTATTTATATATCGGAAAGCGAGCTGACCAAAAAATACTTTCCGATGGTGGTAGGTACGCTGACAATGAAAGGCAAAAATAACTGGCCTTTGGCAAATGTTTTAGGCTATCCAGTTTATGCAGAATTCGATCGCAGAGTTT
This sequence comes from Microcoleus sp., assembly GCA_051652045.1. GTDB lineage: Bacteria > Cyanobacteriota > Cyanobacteriia > Cyanobacteriales > Microcoleaceae > Microcoleus. The sequence continues at coordinate 3,046 of JBOFTL010000844.1, forward strand.
ATGCAGCATTCAAAGAGCCAATCCAAAGAGGAGATTATGACTTAGTTCACGCCATAACTCCCATGCAGCCGCGATACCCTTTCAAAATAGTTAAAGCTTGCAATCGCACTCCAGTAGCTATCGGTCCGGTGAATGGAGGCGTTCCTTTTCCTGCTGGGTTTGAAGAAGTAGCAAGACAGGAATTCGCTTACTTAAACTTTTTCCGAGCCATCGGTCGAGCCTTAATTCCTGACTACGCAGCAACTTATAAAAAAGCCGATAAAATCTTAGCAGGTTCGACATATACTTTGAATTTGGTCAAAGATATGTTTGCGATTCCCGACAACCGCATAGAACTGTTTTACGAAAACGGCATTGCTAGCAGTTTTTTAACAGAAACCAAAAAAGCCGATCGTGACGGCAAGATCAATTTACTGTTTGTAGGTCGATTAGTGCCTTACAAATGTGCAGATATTCTCATCGAATCAGTCAGCAGATTGGAGCCAAGTGTGAGAGAAAAAGTCTGTTTGACAATAGTAGGTGACGGTCAAGAAAGACAGTCTTTAGAAGAGCGAGTTCGGGAACTGAATTTAGCAGAAAAAGTCAAGTTTGCAGGTTGGGTAGGTCAGGAACAAACAGTAGAATATTACAAGCAAGCGGATATTTTTTGCTTTCCTTCAATTCGCGAATTTGGCGGTGCTGTAGTTATGGAAGCTATGGCTTGCGGTTTGCCTTGCATCGTTCCCAACAACGGCGGTATTGGAGAGTATGTTACTGAAGAAACAGGTTTTAGAATCGAGCCAAGTTCTCGGGAGTATCTCACTCAAGAATTAACCAACAAAATAAAAGTTTTGGTTGAGGACGACGAGTTGCGGCAAAGAATGTCTGTTAAGTCGATGGAAAAAGCCAAAGAATTTGAATGGGATGGCAAGGCGCAAAAAATTGTAGAAATTTATCACAAAACGATCGCCGAGAAACAAGCAGCTCTGTCTCATTAATAAGATTGCGTCCGGTCGATCGCACGTAATAAGATTGTTCGTAGTAAGGACTGAGCGTCCTGATTTTTGAGGAATGAAGTCCTCACTACAAACCGTTTTTGTTATAGTAATCGACCGGACATGATATTAGTCGATCGGACTCGATCCAAACGGCTTTAGTAAAGGAAAAAAGAGATGCGAATTTTAATTGTTGCTCAGAATGCTTCAGCTCAATTTGGTGGCGAAGCATTGCTACCAATTAACTATTTCCGAATCCTTAGATCCCGCCAAATCGAGACTTGGTTGGTCGTTCACGCGCGCACTCAAGCAGAATTAGAAGCAATGTTTCCTCAAGAGCGCGATCGAATGCACTTTGTCCCCGATACTTGGGTACACATACTGTTCAGTAAGTGCGGACAGTTGCTACCTCCCAGGATAGGTGCACCTAGTTTCGGCTTTCTCAGCCACATCTACACCCAACAAATGCAGCGCCGTATCGTCCGCAAACTGGTCAGCGAACAGCAGATCGATATCGTACACGAACCGACACCTGTCTCGGCAAAATTTCCTTCGCTAATGTTTGGATTCGGAGTGCCGGTAGTGATGGGGCCGCTGAATACGGCAGTGAAATTTCCTGCTGGGTTCGGACGATCGCGCCAAAGTCCGATCGTGGATATTGTAATCGCGATCGGCTACCAGTTCGTCAATGTTTTCAACCGTTTGTTGCCGGGGAAAATCCAAGCAGAGACTGTTTTAGTAGCAAACGAGCGGACGAAACAAGCTCTGCCTTCTGGAGTGCGGGGCAAAATTATCGAACTCGTGGAAAATGGCGTGGATTTTTCAGTGTGGCGATCGAATTCTGCGGATTCTACCGCATCAAAGGAGCTCGATCGACAAGTTCATTTTGTATACTTAGGGCGGCTCGCCGACTGGAAGGGAGTAGACTTGTTGTTGGAAGCCTTCGCCACCGTCGCCTCTCAAACCGATGCAGTTTTGGAAATCATCGGCGATGGGGAGATGCGGGGGGAATTAGAATCCCAAACAGCTCGTTTAGGCCTCGACAGCAAGGTAATATTTAGCGGTTGGCAATCCCAGGAACAATGCGCCCTCAAACTGCAACAAGCCGATGCGTTGGTGTTACCGAGTTTGCGAGAACCTGGAGGTTCGGTAGTCATGGAAGCAATGGCGGTGGGCTTGCCGGTAATTGCGACGAATTGGGGCGGTCCGATGGATTATATAGATGCTACTTGCGGTATTTTAGTAGCACCTACTTCTCAAGCAGAATTTGTTAAGGGACTGAGTGATGCAATGCTGAAGCTCGCTCAGTCTCCCGAACTGCGGCAAAGTATGGGAAGGGCAGGATGGGAGAGGGTTCGGGAAAAGTTCGATTGGGAACGCAAAGTCGATCGGATGCTTGAAATTTATCAGGAAACGATCGACAATAGCAGCCTCAAATCTCAGGCTTAAAATCCGATGTTCGTAGTGAGGACTTCAGTCCTCAATTTGCAAGACTGAAGTCCTTAATTACCTATTAAATCAAACGTTGAGTAAAATCCTCAACTCCCAGCAAATTTGGCGCAACTCCCCTGAGAGAAGCTAACACTTGACCGCTGCTAGCAACACTAATTAAAGCTGCATTGTTAGCCGAAGTAATGCTGAGCTGACTGAAGTTTAACCCCCCCGATAACCCAATTAAATCTTGACCTTTCTCAAAATCAAGAATCGTGTCAATTCCCTGTTCCGGTGCTAGCAAAAATACATCGCTACCCAAACCGCCAATCAGGGTATCTTCACCAATTTGACCGACAAGTAAATCGTCGCCATTACCCCCATTCAGGAAATCGTTACCCCGGCTTCCATAGATAGAATCGCTACCGTCGCCGCCGTTGACGCGATCGAAACCTCGGT
>JBOFTL010000845.1:0-4596 GCA_051652045.1 Microcoleus sp.
CCTGAATTGAGTAATGGCTTTGGAAGCCGTTTTATCAATCCTGCGAAGACGGCTATTTTTGAAGCAAAAAGTTATACTATTCACCAAATTGCCAGTAGCCTAGGGCAAACGGCTAGTAGTATTACTCAGGGGACTTCTAGTCTTGTTTTACCTGCTGCCATTGCTTCAGGAGTACGAAAAGCGAATCAACTTTTTTCGCAACTATCGGGGCAAAGTCTTGGGGAATCCATTACTCAAGTCCCTGCATTAGCAAAAGAGGCGATCGCTAAATCTCAAAAGTTTATTCAGTCTTTCAATCAAACTATTCAGGAGAACATTATGCCAGAGGAACAGTCCCAGTATATTCCCGAAAATCTTGGGATCGACAAATTGACAGGAATCACTCCTGACAGAGCTTTTAATGAATTGAAAAATGAAAAATTAGCAGTTGTTTTGCAGGAAGCCAATGAATTGAGAGATCGATTAAATTCAGACTATGAGAAGTCTAAGACGGCTGGATCCGAAGGAATTGTATTAACTGGTGAATATTTAGAAGACAAAGCTCATTTAAATGTTTTGAAAGATCGGCTAAAGGAATTATCTAAAGATTTGCCTGAGAAAGGTATTGAAACGGAAAAAGATGCACCTTTTGTGCTGGATGAGCAAAGGCCAGTAACCAATGCGCCTAAATCCGATATTGAGAAAAGTTATGAGCAGCAAGCAAGAGAGACAATAGAAACACGACTAGGGATTAGAGACCCTAGAGATTTAGCGAATTTCCAAATCAATTTTAACGGAGATACTTTACTTCAATCTAGCGGAGGTCATCTCAAGAAGAGCGACATGACCAAAGAAGCGCATGAAATGCTCCAAACGGCGCTGAACCAAGCCGACAATCTTAAGGGCGAAGTAAAAGTGATGATCCGTGGGGTTGTTGCTATCCACGTTAAAGATGGGGAAATTCTCCAAGGTCATAACCTTGTCCAAAAATCTAACTCTGCTGAAATTAATACCCCGTCACAGGTCAAATACAAAGAACTTTCTGCGGACGTAAAGGCTGAGGGCTTAAGCAAAGCTATGCAAGTTGCAAGCAAAATGTATGCAGCTTCAACCTTTGAGCACCCTGTTACTAAAGAGAATGTGATAGAGGTTCTTAATCATAACTCTGAATTCAGAGATATTCAGAAAAGATCTCCTGAAACTATCGATAGAATGCTTCAAAATGCTGAGATGAAATCTACTCCTCATCAGGCGGGGAAGCAACGGAGCCTAGAACAGGAGCATGTTCTAGCATAAATATAAAAGAATTTGCGTAAGCGATTTGTTTGAAAAATTGGAGATGGAATTATGGCTAAAATGCACAATGACCTGACTAAAATTTTAACGAAAGACGGCAAGCTTAGAGAAAATTCTGATGCAATTTTGAAAGGTTTAGGGATTTCAGATCTTGAAAAGCAACCCTCTATTCCACAGTTGGATACAATTCAATATTGCATTGGACTAATTGACTCTGCGATCGCGCTAGATGAGGCGCTTAAGCAATCAATACAAAAAGCTAATGCCGACGTAAAGAAAGTGGCTCCAACTGCCATTGTGAAATCAAATAGCGGCGGGATTGCCGTCTTAGATGAGCCAACGCAAAAAGCTGTGCATGAAATAGCAGGAGAGGCAAGCCCTGCAATCCGAGAAGCGATCGCGTTAGTTGTTGCTGATGAAGTTGTTCAAGTTATTGATCCGATTGGCAGAAACATTGCAGCAACCATTGTTTCTGATGCCATCTCAACAGAGCAGGGAGTTAAAATGATTTCTGATGGTATAGTCAAGAGATTAAACGAGAGAAAAAAATAGTTTTCTTCTCTAGCCACAATCAATTTAACGAAACCCCGGAAGCCTTGACCTTCCGGGGTTTCGTTAAATTGATTGTTCTAATTCAGCCTCTGCGGAATATTTAGCTTCGGTTGCCGTGTCGTGGCGACTACCAAATTTCTTCTTCCAAAGTTCTTGTTCTAGTTCCTTGAAATAGTCTTCACCTTTTTTCGAGAATCCGTTGCTAAATTGTAGGTATCGCCTTCCGTCGTAGATATCCCCACGCTCAATCGCTTCCGAATAGACTTGGACATCAATCTCTTTCTGCGAAGCGCTCTCTCCAAGTGCCTTCTGCGCAAACTTAACCCCGCTTTCGTACTTAGAAAGATAGAATTTGTTTGCCTTTATAGACCAATCTTGAGCCTTTTCAATTGCTGAAATGAACACGCTGGGGCCAGATTGGACAATCACATCATCCCCGCCTTTTCCTTGAGAAGATGACCATTGGGTGATTCTGACTGACGCACCATGCTCGGCCAATACCTCAGCACTGCGGATTGTGGCTTGGCCTACCATCCGTCTGGTTTTTGGTTTATCGTCTTGGTCTTGGGCGATTGTGATTGACCGTCCTGTCCCGACAAACGGCATTAGTTCCGGCAATAGTAATCGTTTCGGTAGTTTCACGCTTTTGTTGTCTGCCCACTTCTCAGAGGCTTGATATAACGTGACTCCAGGCGTGCCAATTGCGATAACACCCTGACTTAGTGCCGCTAGTGCTTTTTTATCCCCTTCAATTAAAACTATGGGTAAATTATGCTTTTGGACAATATGCCAGAACCCAGATCTTAATTCATCTTTGTTCGGAGTGACCCCGTGTTTCTCATAGATTTTAGCGGCGATCGCGGTGGGTACATGGGCAAAGAAAAATGGGCGTGCGGTTCCTACTGGGTTTTCATATTTGATGTACTCAGATTTCTTCCTGTCCCACCTACGGAATTCATTATCAGGCTTAAAAACGCCTAGTGTACTCAGTTTTGGCTTTTGGCCTGATTTTAAGCCAGTTAGCGAACAAGGGTCGATGCCAGCCTTCCCCCACCAGCCACCACCCTCTAGGATGGAGAGCCGCTTCATTAAGTCCTTCATGTCTGATGTGTAAATTTGTCGCTTGGTTTTGATGCCCTTTTCCATCTTTGCAAATTCATCTTCGAGCAATCGTGCAAAGACCTCAGACCCTGATATCGACTCAATATTCTTAGCAATCAAATCAGGATGAATCCCTGAGCGTTGCATTTCATCCCAGTGATGCGCCTCAATATGATCTGGGCGAACTACATTACTGTAGTCAACCGTCCAAAATGGTTTGGTGACTACAGGTTTCGGCTTGATGATTGCTGATAACTCTTGCTCTAGCAATGCTTGAGCTTTTCCGCCGTCTCTCTCAAAACGCTGGATTGCATTCTCAATCGCAGTGATTGTGCGATCGCTATTTCCTAACTCATCTAGTAAGTTTGGCTGTCTGTTTGACCGCTGAACCCATTTCAGTAGTTGATCAAAATTCTCTGTTACAACCTGAATATCGTGGGTCTGTCGAGATATTGCCACGGTACTTGATTCTCGTGCTGAGGTTGGATCATTAGTGAGGGAAACAATAGCAAATCTGGCTGTTTTTCCTTGCCTGCCATAGCTGGTTCCAACCCAGTCATGGGTTATCCCAACGGGTTCATGGGTATCGATTTTGTGGATTTTCCCATCTTTGTCTTTGCCCTTAATCCAGTTGCCAGAGACTCCAACTACATCTAATTGGGTGCCGTTATACCAATCCTTATTTTTGACGGTGGCAGTGAATTTGATGCGATCGCCTACTGCCACTTCCATCGTCCCCGCACTGAGCCCTTCAATTCGCCCCTTGAACTTCGCTGGGGCGACAATGTAGCGCTTCCCGCCCGATGTCTCTAAATGTAAGATGTCGCCTTTTACATCAACAATTTTGTACAGATTGGCTGTCTTGAAATGGCTACTGCGTGGAGCATTATAGAACTTCACGTAATCCCCTTTCTCAAAGCTTCTGGCTAGTTTTGATTCTGTGTCGCTTAAGTTTTTGGATACCAAATTCTTTAGAACAACTTCATCCCCTAAGGTGCCATCAGTCTTTAGCTCAGTCCGCAAAGCCTTTGTGATCGCGTTCCGCTCTATGTTGGTTCCGCTAACCAGAATTGTTCGCTCTCGGTCTTTGTGAGGTTTGGCCATAAAGGTATCTACGACTGCCTGTGCCCGATCTTGGCGATCCTCTACTTCGACCACTTTCCCGTCATTGGCTAATAGCTTGATTGCTTCTGCCCCGCGTCCTGCCGATATTAATTCAACGGCATTTAATTGTTTTTCGTCTCTCTGACGGATAATTTTGGTCATTCTTTGAACGGTTGACGGATGCTTAGCAATTACCGCTGCTAGGGGAGAACCAGCCTCAACTGATGAATTCTGATTAGGGTCGCCAACCATGATTACTCTGACTCCCTGTTCCGTCGCTCTCTTCAAAACATCCTGCCATTCTCGGTTTGAGTTCATGCCGGATTCGTCCACAATCCACACTCTTCCCTCTCCGCCACTACTAATCAAACTGGCAACTGTCCGACTTTTTAAGTTCAGACTCGCTTCAAGTTCGCTTTTCGCTTCATGGGTACTGGCAAACCCAAATAGTTCAACCTCTTGTCCGTGGTCTTCCACTTGGGCCAATAGCTCTGCCATCGCTGTTGTTTTTCCTACCCCTGCAAGACCTTGAATAGCCTGGAATTGGTCTTTGCTCTCAAGTAC
>JBOFTL010000846.1:0-2892 GCA_051652045.1 Microcoleus sp.
TGGATTTGCCAGAATCCCTGCATCAAAAACTCTCGATACTGGCAGCGAAGAGCAGAAAAAAGAAAGCGGCGATCGTTCGGGGGTTGTTGGACGAGGCGCTGGGAGATGGATCAACCGATTAAGTCTTACTTGAAACTTAATGAGTCTATATTGTGCCATCTCTGGCAACGGTTTTCACGCCATTACATTTTTTGAAGTTGTTTGGACTGGCTAAGATTTTGTGATATGTTCTGAAACTTAGTAACGGCGTTTTGGGCTCAGATAATGGCATTCTGTAAGGGGCAAAATCCAAATCATCCAAAGATCGGATCGGCAACTAAAGTGGAGCCGATCCGAAAGAAAAAAGATATTGAGATGATCAAGGGCAACTTGCGGAATAAGCCTAGGGATTACTGTCTATTCGTCTTGGGCATTAATACAGCATATCGAGCAAATGAGCTACTATCGATCAAGGTTGATCAGGTAGCTCATTTAACTGTTGGCGATCGCCTAGAAATCAAACAAAGCAAAAATAATCGGTACCGGGCTGTAACGCTAAATAAGGTTGCTATTGGTGCGATTGAGATACTACTCGATAGTTATCCCTATACGTCGGAAGACTACCTTTTTTATAGCCAGAGAGCACCGCGATTAGGCGTTCCTGAAGTGTCGCACAAGGTCAAAAATTGGTGCGCAGATTTACGATTACCGGGGAATTATGGTTCGCATACTTTGAGGAAAACATGGGGGTATTGGCAATATCAAAGAAATACGCCAGTACCCCTGCTCATGCAAGCTTTTGGGCATCAGACCCAACAGCAAACTATGCAGTATTTAGGGATTCAGGATAAGGATATCCAGGAAATTTTCACTATGGAGCTTTGAGTTTTTTCAACAATGTAGCTAATGGGCGATCGCAATCGCCATGCATTTCAATTGAGAGAGCTTCCAACTCAATGACCACATCCGAATTAATTTGCCACCAATCAAGGATCATCTTAACTCGACTGATGGCACTCAGATCTAGATCTTCCATTGTTTGAGGATCTGGCTGAGCGTTGCCGAGCAAGATAGCTGGGGATACGCCAAGGGCTTCGGATAGTTGAACAAGCGATCGCCCATTAGGCTGACGAATTTGCTGTTCATACTGGCATATTGCAGATTGAGTTAAACCTGCTTGCTGGCCTAGTTCAGATTGATTTAGTCCAGCAAGCTTACGATATTTTTTAACTTGGTTCATGCCCATCCAAGAGCCCTTGGCGAATGAAGAGATGGGGAAAGCTTAAAGACAATCTTTTGGCACTTTGGACAAGTCACTCCGCCATCACTAAGATAATAATCCCCTCCCCATTTTGCACGAGAAGTATACCCACAAGCAATATCGCCTTTCCGTTTGTTACCAAAGTTTTTATCAAGCCGAGCATGAATGACCGATTTTCTTGATCGCCCGTTACTCCCGCGCTCGTTGCACCATCCTGCCCGCATAATAGTGATCGGAGTGTAGTCAAAGAAAACCGACCTCTCCGGCACTACAGAGAAGTCTAGAGGATGATTAACGACCTTATATAAAGGAGTTTCTGGCATACCTTTCATCAAAGCCTGAATTACTTCAAACACGCATAGATACCTCAATTCGTATTCTCATTATAACGGATGCAATAAAGTTGTCAATCCTTCCCGCTGATCGCATCCCCTATCCTGATATTCCGATCTTCTTCGCACAAAAACTCGTTCTCTCCGCATTCCCGTCGCCATGCATCCGCCACCTTCCCCGCTCGCTGTAGCCATGGCATAGCATTGGCTTGGGTCCATTGGGCGATCGGTTTTAGGGCGATATCTGGGGGGATGTAGCGCCAGGTTCCGTCCGGTTGAGGGCGGAAGATCTGGAGGAGGAGATAGAGAAAGGCTAGGAGCGGGGCGATTCTGAGGAGGCGCAGCATGGAGAATAGTGGGGTGGGGATGCTATTATTTTATCGAAAATTTTGGTATGATTTGGATGGCTTGTCCGAGAGGTTTGCCAAATACGAAAAAGCGGCACGCAATTACCCCCCCGGTGCCGCTTTTTGTTACGAAATTTCCCCTGAGATTTGCTCAAAATATGGTTGAAGCTGTTCGTAACTAAGCTTTTTGTTTATAGCTAAAGAGTTAGCAATTTCATTAATCAAAAGCTTATTTCCAGCAAGGAATTCAGCTAATTTTTCCCTATGCAAAGCCAGTAATTTCGATATTGCTTTTTCATTGGCTTGTATTTCCCACTCTGCTTCTGGATTTGGGAAATAACAATCTTCAGAAAATCCAGCAGATAAATATAATTTAGCTTTCCCGCACCAATAGTCAAAATCTTCTCTTCCCCCTACGCCAATCTTATTAAGAAATAATCGTTCTGCTTCTTGCCCTGCTAATGCAATCAGCATATCTTTTTGGATTTGGTTTTGATCGGTGATGCGACCACCTTTATGGTAATGATGGCAAGTCCCGCGAGGAATCCCAAGATCATTATCAGAGTAAATTCTCAGAGAAATATCAAAATCGCCTAGCGCAGTAGCAACAATCCCATGGCCAACCTCATGTATGGCAACCATTTCTATATCTGCTTCGCACAAAGGGGTAAATGACTTCATTGCACCAGAACTGGGAAGATTCGGGAATCTAGCTCTAACCTTAGAATTAATATAGTTGAATAATTTATTAATATATGGTTCGAGATTTTCCCATGGTTTAGAAAGTGTAGGAACAATTTTTTCTGCAACCAAAAACACTACCACTCCCAAACAAATCGCAGTGAAATTTTCTTTATCTACACTCAATAATTCACGAATAATGTGAACGCCAGAATATAAAAAGAGCCACCATATTACGCCTTCAATAATTTTTATGAAAGGCGATCGCGATCCTGAAGACAATACAGAAATT
>JBOFTL010000847.1:0-8477 GCA_051652045.1 Microcoleus sp.
AGTAGGAACTTCGACAAATCTGATTGTTTGCACGCACCTTTATGAGTATTTGAACTCCGCGATCGAACGCAGGGCAAAATACCGCAAAGGTAACGGTAGGGGACTGGCATATTTGAATGCTTTTCGAGTCGGCTGCGCGACAAGATTGAGGCAAAGATTGCTCGAACAAAAACAAGAAATGGAAAGATCCGGGATTCCCGGAGAGGGAAATGCAGCGGCAACTCCAGGAATTGTAGTTCGATCGATGTTTGAGAAAAGCCAACAAGCAATCGCGGATTATTTAGCAAGTAAGGGTGCTAAAGTTAAGACAAGAAGTGGCAGTCAAATTAGCAGCGATGCGGGTTTTAATTCGGGGTATGAAGTGGGCGATCGCATTAGTTTAAACAAGCAAGTGCACCAACAGGGGGAGATGAAACAACTCAATGAAAGTCTTTAAAGAAGGAAGAAGGAAGAAGGAAGAAGGAAGAAGGAAGAAGGAAGGAAGATAGAGGATAGAGGATATAAGATAGAAGAAGGAAGATAGAAGATAGAAGGAGGAATTTATCGTGAAACAGTTAACTATTTTATGGCTGGCGATCGCTCTGTTACCGCTTGAATTAAATTCGATCGATTCAGCTAAAGCAGCGCAAATATTTATCGTACAAAATGCGGCTGAGGACTTATTTAATAGAGCTTTAGCTAAATCCGAAGCTGGAGATATTGAAGGCGCGATCGCGGATTATACTGAAGCAATTCGCCTCAATCCTAACTATGCCAAAGCTTACAACAAGCGCGGCATCATTCGCGGTCGCAATTTGAAAGATTATCCAGCAGCAAAAGCAGATTTCGATCGCGCCATTGAAATTAACCCCAACTACAGCGATGCATATTACAATCGCGCCAGAGTCCGCAATTTCTTAGGAGATAAAAATGGGGCGATTTCAGATTTCCAAAAAGCAGCCGATCTTTATCAAAAAGATGGCAAGACCAAAGATTATCAAGATGCAATAAATCACATTAAAACACTGAAAAGAGAGTTAAAAGTTGATAGTTGACAGTTGACAGTTGATAATTGACAATTGACAGTTGTTCTATTTTGCGCGATCGCATCGATCGAAGATACTTGTAGGGGTGAAGCATTCGGGCGATAATCTCTGAAATAAATTGCTAGTTTGGTATCCGAATGCTTCACCCCGGCCCCGACGCAATGAATACAATTACACAGGATTTTTGTTGACAGTCGATTGTTGTCGATTAAAATAGACATCTTGCAGCAAGATGAGATAAAATCGTATTCCTTGCGTAAGTCCTAAATTTATCTGCATCCCATTTGCAAAGGATTCGACTGCGATTCAACACTCAAAATTAACTACTTAAAAAAATGCCTGCAACCTCCACTATCACCGTTACCGTACCTGCCACAACTGCCAATCTAGGCCCCGGATTCGACTGCATCGGCGCTGCTTTAACCCTGCACAATCATTTCCAATTTTCCCTCCTCGAATCGCAAGCAAGCGAGACACTCAAAATTACCGTTACAGGCGCGGAATCTGCCAAAGTTAAAACAGACGATAGCAATCTCGCTTATCAAGCATTTGTCAAGTTATTTACATCGATCGATCGACCGCCGCTTCCGGTAGCAATCCATATCGATATGCAAGTGCCACTAGCGAGAGGTTTGGGAAGTTCCGCTACAGCTATTGTCGGCGGATTAGTCGGTGCAAATTATTTAGCTGGGAAACCTTTGTCTCAAGCTGAAGTAATGAATTTGGCGATCGAAATTGAAGGACATCCTGACAACGTTGTTCCTGCTTTCTTGGGAGGTTGTCGTCTCGCAGCAACAGATATCTCGCACCCGCAAAGCCAACAGGAAACAACCAAAAATTTAGGATGGCAAATTTGCGATATTCCCTGGAATTCTCATATTATCCCTGTAGTGGCTATTCCCGATTTTGAACTTTCTACCGCCGCAGCGCGTCAGGTTTTGCCATCAGATTACAGCAAGGCTGATGCAATTTTTAATGCCGCACATTTGGGTTTGCTTGTGCGGGCTTTGGAAACTGGTAATGACAACTGGCTGCGCGCCGCTTTGCAAGATAAAATTCATCAACCTTACCGCCAATCTTTAATTAAAGGATACGAAGCAGTACAAACAGCAGCCCTAACTGCTGGCGCTTCCGGTACGGTAATTAGCGGCGCGGGGCCGACAATTTTGGCTTTAACTAATGCTAATTCTGCCCCAGCGGTGGAGAGAGAAATGGCTGCTGCTTGGAAAGAATTTGGGGTGAATGCTGATGTCAGGACGATCGCCCTCGATACTCAAGGTGCTACGATTTCTCATTAGATTATAGCAAGTTAACGGAAAAGCTTCAACTCTTTTAGGACTTACGCAAAAACGATGTATTTCTGTCATTACGAGCTCGGCGAAGTAATCGCAACAGTTTGTTTTTAGACGATAGTACGTAAGTCCACTCTTTTTTAAAGAGTTTATTCAACTGTATGCCAATTTTATTTTTGGCATACCAAGCTCGATCGATCGTCCCGATCTTCAATTAGATTTTAAATACATGACGCACCAAAAACACACAGACCGGGTTTGCAGCATCAACTGCTGCCGTAACAAACTATTTCGGAAAAAACCCGGTTTCTTACCATCTGCGCGTCACATAAAATTCGGCATTAATTCTTAGTCGCCAAAGGCCGACTTCGTTCGTGTAAGTAGGTAGGCGCAAATAAACCAAGCTGTGTAACAAAATATTAAGCGCCAGGAAACGCAAGCGAATTGCTTTCCTACGGATCGCTGGGCTAACGCTTCACTTCGTGGAGCTCGCAATGACACAACTATGAATTTTCGCACCGACTTACTTAGTTGGGGGTGAAACTCCGATGACAAGCGAAGCACATTCGAGTTTCACCCCCAAAAATGTTTGCATAAATTATGTTAGTTTTGATATAGCGGTAAGGTGCGCACTGCGCACCCTCAATTCCCCAATCTAACAATCCCACAATCAACAATCCCACAATCAACAATCCCACAATCAACAATCCCACAATCTAAAATCTAAAATCTAAAATCTAAAATCGAATGTCCGATCTACCAACTTGTCCGGGCTTATTTCGCGGTTCCCGTGCCCGAGACGGAATTTTATCGAGAATGCGGATTCCGGGGGGAATTTTAACAGTACCGCAATGTCTGGCGATCGCAAATTTAGCCGATCGATACAGCAGCGGTAATTTGCAAGTAACGAATCGCGCAAATTTGCAAATTCGAGATTTGCAATCGACCGTTTCTTTGGAAGTTTGGCACGATTTGCAAGCATTGGGATTGGCCTCTCGCTGCGTGGAAATTGACCCGATTCGCAATATCATGTCTTCTCCGACAGCAGGAATCGATCGCGCGCAATTACTCGATACTCGCCCGCTAGTTCGTGCTTGGGATAATTATTTGCAAACCCATCCCGAATTGTCGGAACTTTCGCCTAAATTTAGCGTCGGTTTTGACGGCGGAGAATCGATTGCGATCGCCAATTCGCGCAACGATATTTTATTGGCAGCCACCCAAATACCGCCAAATTCAACAACTGTTTTTTTCCTGTTTTGCAACGGCACAAATACAGGAATTTATCTCGAAATATCGCAATGTATTGCTGTATTAGCAGCCCTCGCCAATGCGTATCTAGAATACAGCAAATCCCGCTCGCAAATTGACGGCAAAAAACCGCGCTTGCGCCACTTGCTGGCAGATTGGGGCACGATCGACTATCTCGAACGAGTAGAGCAAAAATTGCCTTTTAACTGGCAAAAAAGCTCGATCGAACTTCCTCCAAGAGCGATCGAACCTTACGGTCATTTAGGAACCCACCCCCAACAACAATCCGGTTTGTGCTACACCGGCATCGCACTGCCCCTAGGTCGCCTGAAATCGCAGCAATTGCGCAATTTAGCAAATTTAGCCCAAACTTTCGGTTCAGGTACTTTGAGGCTCACTCCAAAGCAAAATCTGTTGATTTCTGACGTGCCATACCATCAAATTTCCGAACTCGAAAAGTCGATCGCCCGTTTCGGATTGCACTCATCGGCCACTCGCCCGGATTCTTGTTTGGTAGCTTGTGCCGGTAGCAGCGGCTGCGCGTCGGCGGCAACAGATACTCAAAGTCACGCACTGCAACTAGCAGCAGATTTATCTCAAAAATTGACGCTCGATCGACCGATTAACATTCATTTTAGTGGTTGCGAAAAGTCCTGCGCGCAGAAAGATCCGATCGATATTACCTTGATGGGAATTCGGATCGAGAAAGAACAGGAAATAGTGGAAGGTTACAACATTTATGCAGGCAGCAAAGAGTTGCCTTTTGGGCGATTAATATTTCGGGAAGTAACAGCAGCAGAAATTCCAAGGGCGATCGAACAAATCTGGCAATTTTACCAGCGGTTGCGAGAACCGGCAGAATCCTTTGGCAAATTTATCGATCGAGCGATTTTAGATTTTAGATTTTAGATTCTGCATGGCGCGTCCCGCACGCTCGAATATCCTATCTTATTAAACTCCTAAATCGCATTCTCTCATACACCTGCGATGGCAGCATTCTATGAATTTTCGTCCGCGCCTCAATCTTTGCCAGTGTCGTTCCTTCAATTAATCCCGATTTTTGTTTTAACTCTAACTCAGATTCTGCTGGCGGTGAAACTATCATTTTTAACATACTCGCTATTGACAGTAAATATAAATTATGCCGCAACACAACCATCAAAAAATCATCTTTTAAAGCTCGATACAGCCACAACAGCGTACTCCGATAATTGCCGTTACTGCTACTTTTCACAGCTAGATAAATGTAAAAATTACTGCTAGACCAGCGGTAAACTCTCTCGGGAACCTCCCGGTGATACCGCCGGACATCTGTCATAATTAATGAATGACCTTTTGCCATTGCTGCATAGTTGCAAGACATACTGCTGGCAATCTGCCGGTAGCCGACTAAATATTCCGGTACTACTTTAAATTGATAGTATTGAGCGATGCGGAGGTGCAGTTCCCAGTCTTCGCAACCTTGAGCGTTTTCTAATCTGAATTTGCAGTTGTAGCCGCCGACTTTTTCAAAGCAAGCGCGACGGATTAGAGATGAGCTGGCATTGCCGATGAAATATTTATACACTAAGGCATCGTGAACTTCACCTTCGATCGTTGAATTGTAAAATCCACCTGTCAGCAAACCTCCTTCATTGATGTCAACTGACCAGGAATAAACAACTCCGACACATGGTTTCGATTTTGTCAGGCATTCGACTTGTTTTTCGAGGTTTTGCGGATACCAAATATCGTCAGCATCGATCGGAGCGATGTATTCGCCTCGCGAGTGTAGATATGCCAAATTACGGGCGGCGGCGACACCTGCATTCGATTGCTGCAATAAGATAACTCTGCTATCTTTTTGAGCGAAAGATTTGACAGTTTCAGGAGTAGCATCTGTAGATCCATCGTCCACTACTATAATTTCTATGTTTCGATAGGTTTGTGACAGTACGGATTCCAAAGTTGCGGCAATAAAATTATCGGCGTTGTACGCAGGGATAATAACTGAAACTAAAGGCTGCTCTAAGTCATTTTTGGCGGTGTTCGCTGGCATCGCATTTTGTCTCTCTAAACGCTGGAATCGCAGGAGCTGAAAGTATTTTAGCAAATAATTAAAATTTAACCACCCGCGACTAACAGTTTTAAAATATAAATCTTAACATTCTTGCTATTTTCCTAAAAAAGTGCATATATTGCTATTTTGGATACCTGTCCGCCACGAGAGCCATCGCACGCAAAATTTGCATAACTCCCTGCAT
Source organism: Microcoleus sp. (assembly GCA_051652045.1). Taxonomy (GTDB): domain Bacteria; phylum Cyanobacteriota; class Cyanobacteriia; order Cyanobacteriales; family Microcoleaceae; genus Microcoleus. The sequence continues at coordinate 5,812 of JBOFTL010000847.1, forward strand.
AAGACACTTCTAGCAGCAGTCCTGCCTCCGTACCCAAAAACTGTGTACCCAGGAATACTCCTTAACTACGCAACAAAGAAAAATTTTGCGTGTTACAACACGCTCACATAAAAAATTACTGTAGAGCTTTTTGCAAGGTTTACAAAAATAATCGTATTTGTAAAGATTTCGTGAAGCAGTTGCTTTTAGACTATCAATCTCAGCAAGACGTAGCTTAGAATGCGGCTATAAACTACGAAAAAAGCGGGTTAAAGATACTTGAAAAACAGTAGTTGAAGAAAAATAAAAATAAGGTTATAAACAGAAAAGCAGCGACAACTTTACCGAAAGTCAGGTCGCGCCCGTAAAGTGGAAACAATTTTTTTGATGTAATTTAACGATGTAGGTGATGATTTCTACTGCCAGCCCAACTGTATCAGTTATTATTCCAGTGCATAACGGGGGCCCTTACTTCCGAACGTGCCTGTCGAAACTGGCTCAAGCTGTACCCAGACCGATCGAAATTATTGTAGTCGCAGATGGCGAAAGTGACGGTTCTTGGCGCTTGGCTAAGGAATTCGGTGCTAAAGTTATCAGAATTCCCGAATGCGGCGGCCCGGCGAGGGCGCGAAATTTGGGGGCTCGGGCTGCTAAAGGAGATTTGCTGTTTTTTGTGGATGCTGATGTCGCCGTCAGTCCCGAAGCTGTGGGTAGCGCGATGTCGATGTTCAAAGATCGTCCGTACTTGGCCGCAGCCATCGGTTCTTACGATGATTCACCCGGAGATCCGGGCTTTTTGTCACAATACAGGAATTTGCTGCACCACTACGTGCACCAAACTGCGAAAGAAGAAGCCTCAACTTTTTGGGGTGCCTGCGGAATTATTCGTCGGGAAATCTTTTTGCAAATGGGCGGTTTTAACGAAAATTACCGTAGAGCCTCGATCGAAGATATCGAGTTGGGCTACCGTTTAAAACGAGCCGGTTATAACATTAACCTGTGCAAAACTTTGCAGGTGAAGCATTTAAAACGCTGGGAACCTCTGGGGCTTCTAAAAGCTGACTTTTTCTACCGCGCGCTACCTTGGACAGAATTGATTTGGCGCGATCGCAAACTGAATAATGACCTGAATTTACAAGTTTCGAGTCGCGTCAGCGTAGTATTAACTTATGCAGTGCTCTTAGCAACTTTTGGGACTTGTTGGTCGCTGAGCTGTCTGATACTGGCAAGTGTGCTAGCCCTACCGCTGGTAGCAATTAATGCACCACTTTATCGATTTTTTCACCGCAGGCACGGTATCGTATTTGCCCTGAAAACTGTTCCCTGGCACTGGCTGTACTACTTATACAGCGGCCTGGCATTTGCGATCGGCACTGCCCGCCATTTGCTGTCTCAAAAAAAGTGTGGTGCCGTCAAAGTTAGTTTACCAGTATCGGCTCAGTCAATGCAGTAAAGTTGCCACTTGAAATGTCTCGGGCGATCGATAATTTATCGGCATATTTACGGGTGCGTCTATTCATTTTAAAAGTTATAAAAGAATTGTACAGTTCGATCCGAGATACTAGAGGCAGGCAAGCGTGAAACATTATCCTGTTGTTATCGTCGGTGCCGGTCCGGCCGGTTTGACAGCGGCCTACGAGTTAGTTAAGGAAGGCATCACCCCAGTCGTACTCGAAAAAGGCGATAAAGTCGGGGGTTTAGCGCGCACCGAAACCTATAAAGGCTACCGCTTCGATATCGGCGGCCACCGTTTTTATACAAAAGTTGCAGCGGTGCAGCAGTTGTGGCAAGAAGTTTTAGGAACAGATTTTATTAAAGTACCGCGATTGTCGCGGATATATTACCGAGGTCGATTTTTTAATTATCCGATAAGTGCTGTCAATACCCTATTCAATTTGGGTATAATTGAAAGTCTGCTGATCTTGTTGAGCTACCTCAAAATAAGAATCTTTCCGCTTAAAGAAGAAACAACTTTTGAGCAGTGGGTGACCAACCGTTTTGGCGAACGCTTGTACAAAACATTTTTCAAAACTTATACCGAAAAAGTCTGGGGAATTCCCTGTTCGGAAATTCAGGCAGATTGGGCGGCACAGCGGATTAAAGGTTTGTCGTTGAAGACGGCAATTATTAATGCTTTGTTCGGCAGCAATGATACTAAAACCCTAATCAAAGAGTTTGATTACCCGGCTTTAGGACCGGGCATGATGTGGGAAAAGTTCGCGGACGCGGTAGAAGAGAAAAACGGCAAAGTTTATCTCGATACGAGAGTGATTAAGTTCAAACGTGAAGGAAACAAAATTGCCAGTATCGCAGCGGAAGCCAACGGAGAATTAGTAGAATTTGCGGCGGATAATTTTGTTACCAGTATGCCCGTATCGGCCCTGGTGGAAAGAATGGAACCCGCACCGCCACCAGAGGTGTTGCACGCGGCTCGATCGCTCAAATATCGAGATTTCTTAATTGTATCGCTGATTGTCGATCGCCCGAATTTGTTCCCCGACAATTGGATCTACATCCACAGTCCCGAAGTCAAAGTCGGACGCATTCAAAACTTCAAAAATTGGAGTGCAGCTTTAGTTCCCGATCCAAAAAAAAGCTGTTTGGGAATGGAATATTTCTGCAACGAAGGCGGCGAGCTCTGGGATATGTCCGACGAGGAACTGGTAGAATTAGCAACTCGCGAGTTA
>JBOFTL010000848.1:0-2942 GCA_051652045.1 Microcoleus sp.
GCAATGCCGGAGGCTCCAAAGAGCACTGCTGGAGCCGTCCCCTCAAAGCATCGTTCGTGCCGACAGACACCATCGCTTGTTTGTAAGCGGCTTGCAAATCTATAGAGCCGGATGTTGACTCTAAAAAAGAACGGTTGGCCTCGTTAATGATGTTTCTCAGACCGATCGTACCTTTAGACAAATTAGCACCGCTGTTGCTGAGAAATATAATGACTATTATCGGCCAAATCAACTCGCTGAAAGCTTCGATATTTTCATCGTACATCATGGCTTTCGTCCAATTCACCATAAACAAAACGAAAGTGCCGATCGCGAAAAACAAACCCAATTTGCAAATAGCCGCGTACAAACCGCCTCCGAGAACGTCATTCCACAGTCCGTCCATCGACTGACTGACTAAATTTGAGGCTTGTTCTCCCTGCTGGGTAATCTCGGTAACAGCTTGACCGAAATTGCCGTCCCCTACTGCTGCTAAGTAAAACATGACAGTTATTTGAGAGTTTTGAATTTTGAATTTTGAGCGATGCCCTGAGCTTGTCGAAGGGTTTTGAGTTGAAAGAGAGTTTTAAGTTTTGAGGCTTTAGTTATCAGTTGAGAGTTGAGACTGTAAAATCAAAAAAGCTTTGCTTGCGATGCAGTTTCCAAATTGCTCAATCCTTGAGCGGCTTGCTCTGTTTTTTGAAGCTGAACTTGACCGTCTTCAGCTTTGGATATATTGGTAAGAAGTACGTTAGTTTGAGCTCGGCTTTGTTCGGCTTTCAGGGCATCGGCGCGAACGGCACCCAAGGTACTTGCTATCTCGGTATTTTGAGAAGCCAAACGCTTCATTACGTCTTGAGTTACCACATCCCCTTGAGCCTGTTCGTCGAATTGCTGCACTTTTTGAACCGATTCTTGCGTGGCAGCAGCTTGCTCTACTTGCTGCTTTTGCCCTTCTTCGGACAGCGTTCCGGCCGCCGTAGCCCTCGCAGATTCCCTGTCAATTTCGTTAGCTAATTCCGTTGCTTTGTTCACCTGCAAATCCTTCGCACCCACAGTTTTTTCAACGGCATCGCGACTTTTTGCGGGGTCGGGAATTCCCAAATCGCCCATTGCTTGATTTACGGCCGACTGCAAATCGCCGCCCAAATTTTTAGAAATATCTTGCAGTTTGGTCATCAGCGTTTTTTCTACATAAGAACGCAGGGATTCTACTTGCTGGCTGAACTGTTGCAAAACTAACTCTAAGGGATTGCCCGAAGTACCAACTCCGGCTTGAACGGGAGGTGCAGAAACCATAGGTACTGCTACCACTAAACCTAAAATCAAACCGCCTGCAATGAGTTTGATTTCTAGTTTGTGTGCTGCTTCCGGTACGTGAGTAATTTCCAGTTTGTGCGCTGCTGTCGGTACATTATTAATTTCCATTTTTCGCAACTCCTTTGATAGTTGACAGTTGTTTGGGAGTTCTCAATTTTGAGTTTTGAGTTTTGAATTAAGAACAGTCTTTAACTAAACACTCAAAATTTAAAATTCAAAACTCGTTTAAGTTGGCAGTCGATAGTTAATAGTTAGCAGTCGATCGATTGATAGTATATCGTCGATAATTAACAGGCTTCAACATGAGGGCGATCGCCGAACGTCGATGGATTTACATTTGATGCTTGGCAGTAGATCGATTGACAGTTATTAGCGGATAATTGATGCTCGATCGTTAAGAGTCTATCCTAAAGAGCCAAGACTTAATAGTTAAAATTTGATATTTGAGAAGGCTCTTCATTCTCGATCGACCCCGACACAAACGCAATAACCAATCCGCTACATCTGCTGCAACATCCGCTGCCACTCTTTTCGATCGACCCTGACACAAACGCAACAACCAATCCGCTGCATCCGCTGCCACATCCGCTGCCACTCTTCCTCCTTCAATTAGCAGCCAGCATCCTCGCCAATTCCGTAATTGCCCGTATTTTGTCCGGCTGTCTGTTAAATGCTTCCTGCCGCGCTTTTTGTTCGTCAGGATTGTTAGCAGTAATCGCCAGCAGCGGCAAACTCGGATAAAACCTGGCAAACGTAAAAGTACCCGAATCATCGATCAGCCACTGCGAATACATCCCCGTTTTTTTCGGAAAGAAACTCTCGGCTGCATTCCTGCCGATTACCTCTTTGGGATATTTCAAAATAGTGGCAAAACTGTCCACCGCCGCCGGTTGAATCCTGCCTACCAATCTGGTAGTAAGGTTCTGAAATATCTTCGCTCCCGCCGGAGATTTAGCGATCGTATCGGGGTCTTGCGCCGATAGAATTACGCGAATTCCCGATTTCGCTCCGTTGGCACAAAGCCTGCCGATTAAATTAGAAATTGCATCGAATTCAAACAGTACGGGAGCTTCATCGATGAAAAAGATCGAAGCAGCAGAAGCCAAAGCGCGGCGCAGGGCGGCAGAATAAGCCGAAAGTGCCATCACCGCCGCATCTTCATCGTTGGAAAGCCCCCGCAGCGCGAATACCAACAGTTGAGCGTCATTCTTAAAGGTAGACGGGGCCGCCAGCGCTTTGCCGACGCGGGATTCCACCCAAAACCGCAGCCGCAGTTTGATCCGATCGATCGCCCCGTTGGAGTCCCCGGCGAGCGAATCCATGCGCAAGCGCTCCCGCGAGCAGTATCCGATAAAATCTGCCAGAGTCGGCGTTGCCTGCCATTCGGGGGAACCCAAACCGCCCTTGCAAGCAGCGGCGTAACGCTCGCGGATTAAAACGTCGCCAAAAAATGCAGAAAGTGCCAGTCCCAAGATCGATCGCACCAAATCGGAAAATGCGGCGTCTGTCGCCTCTCCCCGCCGGCTTCCCACTACCATCGACAGCAGCGCCGACAGCAAAAAGTCGATGTAATCCTCCATCCTTTCTTTTTGCAGGGAAGAAGGCAAACCTTTGAGGTTGGGAATTTCAAAGATGTTGTTCGC
>JBOFTL010000849.1:0-2238 GCA_051652045.1 Microcoleus sp.
TCGGATCCTCATCCACCCGTCCGCGGCTAAAATCTACAATTATTAGATTGCTTACGGGTGGAATCACAGCCTCACGCGACTCTCATCCCACACTAACCGAGGCGGTATAGTGTGGGGATTCCCGTCTGTTTAGCTAAAAATGGGTTATTCTCTTTTAGAAATTGCTACTAAAGGCGATTCCCTACGGGATAGCTCCGCTTCACGCACTTGTTTCGTAAGGGCAATATTTTCGATCGCAGATGCACGCTGATGGATGTGGAGGAAGGTAAGGGCGATCGTACTTTTTTGAACCACAGACGAGCACTGGTTTTTGTCAATTTTGCAGAATGTATTGACTGATAATATTTTTGAGTTCTTGAGGAGCTTCTTTGGCAATCGCTGCTCCTAAATCGGGACGGACAACCCACCACCAAACCAGTTGTTCTAAACGATCGGGGGGATTTTCATTAGGACACCATTCGATCGTACTTTCATTGACACCAATAATGTTAGAACAAAGGTCATTAGCAATGGCAACGCGATCGTCGAGTTTTTCAAACTGTACGATATCTTGCCAGCTAATTTCATCGGGAATAGAATTGAGAATTGATTGGATATCTAGAGTCAGCATTAAACTGTTCCTCCGAAAGCTATAATAACTCTAATGCCAAAGTCTTGTTGTTCTGCAAAAGATTGAGTGCCCAGCCATCCTCTCACGGTTAGAGCGTCCGTACCTGTGAGTTCGGGTTGGAGGGAGTTGTAGAAATTGGTAATTTCCTGATGAATTGACCCAGTACCGTGTTCAAGCCGGACGAGATTGCCTGTATTGTGTATTGCTTGAGCTCCAAATCTCTGTAAATTTGATGTTGTTTGCCCAACTATATGATGCCACGCTAACCCCGATCCTGCCACCCCGATCGTTCTTTTAAATTCACCAAAACTTTGAAATCCTTGTCCGGGTCTTATAGATGTGATGACTGTTCTTGATGCTAGTTCTCTAGCTAGTCGCCTCGCTATTTCTTGTCGAGTTTCGTCTGTCATTTCTGCGAGTTAGCTTTCACTACTTTGATTTAATTTTATCATTGATGAACGGGTATAGATGAAGGTCGATCGCTCTTTTTTGAACAGCAGATAAACGGAATGGATGCGGATAGATAAAAACGCGATTTATCTATATTATGACTTACGCATCGGGCCCAGAAACCGGGTTTTTGCGAAAATACTTCGCCGCAGCCAACAAATTCGGTAAAAACCCGGTTTCTTTGGTCGGAGTGCGTAAGCCTTGCATTTCAAGCACTTTTTTAACCACAATCGATCGCCAGCACCCAAAATATGATAAACTAGGAAAAATATCTAGGGTAAAATGATGGCAGCAAAAACAGCCGTTACTTTAGAAGAAATTCTTAACTTGGTAAAGCAACTAAACCTGGTAGATAAGGTGCGCTTGATTGAGCGAGTGGCTCCCCAAATTGAGCGGGACTTGGCGCAAAAACCTGTACGCCGCAAGTCTTTACGGGGTTTGTGGCGGGGAGTTGATATTAGTGAGTCAGACATAACAGAAGTTCGCCGTCAAATGTGGGGAGATTTTCCCAGGAAGGATATTTAATGGCTGATGCTGTAACTGATACTCATGCTTTAATTTGGTATCTGGAAGATAGTCCGCGTCTGAGTGCGGCAGCTAAGTAGGTTTTTGATGAATGCGATCGTGGAGAAATTGTTATTTATATTCCTACCGTTTGTTTGGTGGAAATAGTGTATTTGCAAGAAAGGGGACGTATTTCGCCGGATTTGAGAACACAACTTGATGCAGAATTGCAGGCGGGTACTAGCGGTTTGGTTCTCTTCGATCTAACAGTTGAAGTAGTTAATGCTTTAGCGACGATACCGCCTGCAAGCGTTCCTGATATGCCCGATCGCATTATTGCAGCGACGGCTTTACACCTGAATCTGCCACTAATTAGTAAGGATAGAAGGATGCCGTTGACGGGTTTGAATCTTATTTGGTAAAGGGCGATCGTACTTTTTTAACCAGAAATAGAGATGATGGAATAAGGGCGATCGAACCAAATATATATGTAGGGGCAATCCTCCCGCCCGTTTCCCCAGGCCGGGGCGGGCACGGGGGCACCGCCCCTACAATCCCGTTAAATATATCTGTAGGGGCAATCTTTCCGCCGTTTCCCCAGGCCGGGGCGGGCACGGGGGCACCGCCCCTACAGTAGAATTGATTTGATATCATCATCGAATTATCATGAAGTA
>JBOFTL010000850.1:0-4436 GCA_051652045.1 Microcoleus sp.
CTAAAGCGAATGCACCCTATGATGATAAAACTGAGTATTGCGTCCAGCAGTGGCAGCGATCGAGGTAGCCCATACACGGGCAAGCCAGTTAAATGAAAAACAGCTTTCAGCAAAAAGGTTTCTAATATTAGGGCTACACATATAAGCATCCCTATGTATCCTAATTCGTCAATACCGGCATACCGCCAGTAGCGCTTGTAAAATCCGAACGTATAAAACACTGCCAGTTTTGCCACCACGAACACTAGCGTTGTTAATACTAGCCCTTGCGTGTAAGGAGCGATCGCAAAAGAGTTATCTAAACGAATGAACAGAGCTAAGACTGGCGTAACTACCAACACCAATGTATCTATCATTAAGAAATGACGATTTCTTAAACCCATGAATCCTGTAAAAATTTTTTTCATTACCCTATCCATATCTACCCTCTGACAATAACGACAACTTACGTTAAAGCATGAATGTGACTGTGTTTACTTCACTAACTCACCAGGTTCTAGTTATAAATACTTATTCGATCGACTTACCAAGTCCTCAAGGGCAATAACTCATACAACAAGATGTATTTTTGTAACCACCTTGAAGATAGACTTATTCATCTGATTACCTTATCTCACACTTCCGCACAATTACTAGGGGTATAGTTATTTTTTTACCAAATCTTTACATGAATTTTTGCGTGCTTTGCGATTGTTGCGGGCAAATAGGTGTTTGTCTTTACACAAATTCGCCTGTAATACTTGTTTTTTCGTTCTGGAAGTATACTCAGTTACTCGATCGCGTTAAGATTGTTAAAGAAAATATATATTTTTTGCAAATAGGTAATTTTCCGGAAATAATATATTTTGGTTGTTGACAATTAGTATGTAATTATACTAAAATTATATACTTATCTATATCAAATACTCAAACATAAATAAATTTATCTATGGAACCCACAGAAACTGGTATAGAGTTTCAGCAATACTGGCAAATTCTCAAGCGACGCTGGCTGCCAGTCTTATTCGTATTTGCCTCGATTCTCGCATTGGTTGGCTACAGTACACTCAAGGAAAAGCCTATTTACGAAGCAGAAGGCAAGCTCTTATTAAAAAAGGCAACTGCGGGTTCTTCTTTAACCGAAGTAGGAAAAGAAATAGGACAGTTGACTCCCGCTGCCGAGCAAAGCAATCCCTTGACTACAGAGATCGAAGTAATTCGTTCTACGGAACTTGTAGACAAAACAATCAATAAATTACATTTAAAAGATGAAACTGGCAAGCGCTTGAAAACGAAAGATTTTTTAAAAAAGCTGACCGTTGCTAGCGTTCGGGGAGCAGATATCCTGACACTTTCCTACAAAAGCAAAAGCCCCAAACAAGCAGCAGAAGTTGTCAGGTATCTGATGGATATTTACCTAGAAAACAATTTAAAAGTAAATCGCTTAGAAGCTGTATCAGTCCGTCAGTTTATCGAAAAAAAATTACCTGCCGCTGAAAATTTAATGCGTTTAAATGCAGCAGCATTGAGCGATTTCAAAGAAAAAAATAAAGTCGTAAATCTTGAAGAAGAAGCTAAATCGGCGGTAACTGTTATGGCTCGCTTAGAAAGCGAGATAGACAATGCTAAGTCGGATTTAGTTAAAGCAACTGCTAAGTCCGAAGCATTTCAAAAAGAATTGCAGATGAATCCACAGCAGGCATTAGTAGCAAGCAACCTCAGCCAGTCTAGCGCGGTACAGGAAGCTTTGAAAGAATACCAACAGGTAGAGCGTCAATTAGCGCTGGAGAAAAACCGCTATCAGGAAACCTCACCAATAATCACCAGACTGGAAACTAAAAAAGCTTCTTTGAAAGTTTTACTAGACCAAAAAATACAGCAGATTGTCGGCTCTGGACAGCAGCAGTACGATGAAAGCTTGCAGATTGGAGAGGTGAAGCCAAAGCTAATCGAAGAGTTTATCAAAGTAGATGTAGAACGACAAGGCTTAGCCGATCGGGTTTCTATTTTATCAAACGCGCTAGTTGGCTATAAACAACGGGTGCAAAATTTGCCAGAATTGGAAAAACAACAGCGCCAACTATCCAGAAAACTGCAAGAAGCTGAATTCGCTTATGCAGAATTGCAAAAAAAACTTCAGGAAATTCGGATCGCTGAAAATCAGAAAGTGGGTAATGCTCGAATTATCCAACAAGCTAGCGTTCCTCAAGAACCAGTAGCTTCTCGCAAATCTCTCATGTTAGTGTCGGGTGCTATGCTGGGAACTTTGGCCGGTATAGCGACAGCTTTAGCTTTAGAATCCCAAGACAAATCTGTCAAAACTATTGATGAAGCGAGGGATTTGTTTGGGTTGACATTGCTGGGCGTGATCCCCGCACATCAATCTGAAAAAAATAGCTGGAATCTCTTCCAACGCAGTCTCGCTAAAGGAGATTCGGAACCATCCGGGCGGCAGATTGTGGTGAAAGATACTCCCCATACCAGCATCAGCGCTGCTTACAGGATGCTGCAAGCAAATCTCAGGTTTCTGTGTTCGGATAAAGAACTAAAAGTTATTGTGGTTAGCAGTTCGCTGCCGCAGGAGGGTAAGTCTACAGTGGCTGCTAATTTGGCTGCAACTGTGGCTCAATTGGGGCGCAAAGTTTTGCTGGTAGATGCGGATATGCACCGCCCGGTTCAGCACCGAATTTGGGACGTTCCCAATCAGGTTGGTTTGAGCAATGCGATTGTCGGACAAACCCAATGGCAAAGCGCGATCGCCCCTGTGATGGATAATTTAGATCTGCTAAGTTGTGGGGTAATTCCACCTAACCCGATGGCTCTTTTAGACTCGCAGCGGATAACTTTGTTGATCGGACAATTTGCGAGCAATTACGATTTAGTGATTATCGACACTCCTTCTTTAAATGTTGCTGCTGACGCTCCGATTCTCGGTAAAAAAGCAGATGGTATTTTAATGGTAGCGCGGCCGGGAGTGCTGTATTCTGGCAGCGTGGCTTTTGCTAAAGATTTGTTAAAGAAATCGAATCAACACGTACTCGGTATGGTAGTAAATGGAGTGGTACCCAAGAACGAACCCCACAGTCACTACTATTTTGCGAATGAATCGTACACTCAAGTACAAAGTCCGAGCAAACAGAAAAAAGCTTAAACAGTCCGTATCCAATATCCACAAACTCATTTTAATTCCAACTCCGCATCAAGTTGCTGGTAATATGTCGCCATATCCGCATCTAGTAGGTGGCGATCCGCCTCTATATAAGCAACGACTTCATCAAACAGCGGATTGTCTTTATACATTCCAGCAAATTTCATCCACGGATGTTCGGGGTGTGGCGGTTTTATTTCCAGAGAAATCAGTTCAGCTTTTTCGAGCCGATCGCCCGCAATTCTGCTAATATTTGTCACAGCCTCTTCGCGACTATTTCCCTCAGCTTTGCATTCTGACAACCCCAAAACCATCGCTTGATATTTTCCCTCTGTTTCCTGTTCGATAATGGCTGTCAAGGAACAGTCAGTTAATTTGTCCGACGGTTTTAGTAATATTTTGGCAGTCATAATAGTAAATTCAAGTAACAATTATCTTTTTAATTATAGCCGATCGAAAGTGAAGTTTGTAGTGAGGACTTCAGTAAAAGATGGAAGGACTAAAGTCCTTACTACAAACGATGGGAGAGGACTAAAGTCCCTACTACAAAAGGTTTTAAGGGCGATCGCCCTGACACGAATTACGAATCTCGATCGAGCTTTAACACAGCCATAAAAGCCTCCTGCGGCACGTCTACAGTACCCACAGACTTCATCCGTTTCTTACCCTTTGCTTGCTTTTGCAGCAGCTTTTTCTTCCGCGAAATATCGCCGCCGTAACACTTCGCCAACACATCTTTTCGCAAAGCTGGAATGTGTTCCGAAGCAATTACTTTAGCACCGATTGCTGCTTGAATCGGTACCTTAAATTGGTGGCGGGGAATCAATTCCTTGAGTTTTTCAGTCAAGCCGCGACCGACATTGTAAGCTTTATCTCGGTGCACGATCATCGCCAAAGCATCCACCGGATCGCCGTTAATTAAAATGTCCAATTTCACCAGTGGATTTTCGCGGTAGCCGATGAGATGGTATTCCATGCTCGCATAACCGCGCGATCGCGATTTCATCTGATCGAAAAAGTCAGTTACCACCTCCGCCAAAGGCAACTCGTAAATTAACGTAGTTCGCCCCTGACTCAGGTATTTCATATCCTTAAAAATGCCCCGCCGATTTTGAGATAACTCCATCAGCGTACCCACATAACTTTCCGGCGCGAGCATTTCTACCTGCACGTAAGGTTCCTCAATTTTCTCCCTGTGCTGCGGTTCCGGTAAGTGGCTGGGATTGTCAATTGTCAGCACTTCTCCCTTATTCGTCGTAACTTGATAAACTACTGAAGGAGCAGTAACAATCAAATCTAAATTGTATTC
>JBOFTL010000851.1:0-1590 GCA_051652045.1 Microcoleus sp.
AGATTTGATATAATCACAATTAACTTATTGGCAAACTTACATGAGTTTGTAGTTGTCCTATTAACCCCGCCGGCGCTAAAGCGCAACTACAAACTTGAAAAGCAGCAAATTACTATGCCTCAAACAGTCTGGATTGCAAGACACGGAAACCGCATCGACTTTGTAAACCCCGACTGGTTTCTCACCGCAGAACACCGCTACGATCCGCACCTTTCCGAAGACGGGCACCGCCAAGCCAAACAACTAGCAAATCGCCTCAAAAATGAGAAAATTTCCTACATTTTTGCCTCCCCTTTTTTGCGGACAGTGCAAACAGCAAATCATGTGGCTAATGCTCTCGATTTACCCATTAAACTAGAGTGGGGATTGTGCGAATGGCTGAATCCCGAATGGATGACAGAAATGCCGGAAACAGAATCATTTGAAACTTTGTGCGCGCGTTTTCCTAGAATCGATCGCACTTACAAAAGCAGCATTGCGAAATATCCAGAAACTGCCGAAACTTGCCTCAACAGGGCAGCAGAAACTGCCAAACGCCTCGCCAATGAGTTTCCCGAAGATATACTGTTAGTAGGTCACGGCCCGTCAGTTTTGGGAAGCGCGATCGGACTTGCTGGCAATACTGAAACCGAAATTAATGCTGCTTTGTGTTGTGTGGTGAAAGTCGTGCGACAAGATTCGGGATGGTCGATCGAACTTAATGGCGATACTTCCCACCTCACAGATACTGAAACAGTTATCCGATTTAATTAAGAGGTAATTTACTAACAAAAATCATAAAAATCTGGTTTCTTGAAAATAATCTGAATTTTCAAGCTAATTCGCGACCAATAAATTGGGTTGCCGATCGCAAATTCTGGTATGATACCCTCTTTATTTTTAGTCGGCCGAAGCCGACTTTGTTCGAGCGGGTGCGGTTTCAACCGCCTAGTTATCGAAGAGATAGCTCATCCCGATCGGAGATGACACAGCGCGCAAAATTAGTGTTAAGATGTTCGATCGTGGCGGTTGCTTTGCTAATCTCGCCGCTGGCATAAATAAGTTGAATCGCGCCTGAATCTCGATCGCACATCTCAAGTCGCAAATCCCAAATCGTTATGGCAGGACACAGTAAATGGGCGAATATTAAACGCCAAAAAGCAAGAGTTGACGCCGCCCGCGGCAAAGTTTTTACTAAAATATCTCGCGAAATTATTGTTGCGGCCCGCAGCGGAGTTCCCGATCCGGCGGGTAATTTTCAACTGCGAACGGCAATTGAAAAAGCGAAGGCGGCCGGTATTCCCAATGAAAACATAGAACGGGCGATCGCGAAAGGTGCCGGTAAGTTGGGAGGGAATTCCGAATTAGAAGCTATCCGCTACGAAGGTTATGGCGTGGGCGGGGTTGCTATTTTAATTGAAGCCCTGACAGACAATCGCAACCGCACGGCGGCTGACTTGCGAGAAGCTTTTACTAAAAATGGCGGAAATCTCGGTGAAACAGGCTGCGTGGGCTGGATGTTCGACCAAAAAGGAGTGTGTTCGGTACAAGGCCCTATTGATGAAGAACACCTGTTTGAAGCGTCTCTAGAAGCCGATGCCGAGTCTTACG
>JBOFTL010000852.1:0-4002 GCA_051652045.1 Microcoleus sp.
GCACGGTTGAGGAGGCTATCAGGGTTAAAATTGCCAGCAACATCTCTATTCATCAGTCCCGCACCGACAACTCGATCGATCGGATCTACAATTTCTTGAGATTTAACCGTAACTGGCACTGAGTGTAACATGGCGATCGCCAAATAAATGCTCAATAATTTTTTCATCACGTTTTTGCACTTTCTGTTATTTAAAAAAAATTGAAAGCACTATTATAGCAGAAGGAAGGCTAGGGATGCGATCGAGGCTTTACTTATCTACGGCAGAAATAATATCAGTAAGGATTTCATGGATTTAGAATGTCCTAGCTGCTTCCTAATTGCTCTAGAGCGCCGCTCATTTTAGTACACTGTATGCTGCTAATTTGGTAATCAATAATACCAAAATTTCCTTACTCTGCATTCGATCGCTCTGCCTGCAAACCCACGGACTGAATTTTGCACTATAAGTTAATAAATTAACGGACTGAAGTCCGCACTACAAACTAATAAATTAACGGACTGAAGTCCGCACTATAAGCTAATAAATTAACTGGCTGAAGTCCGCACTATAAGCTAATAAATTAACTAGCTAAAGTCTGCACTATAAGCTAATAAATTAACTGGCTAAAGTCCGCACTACGAACTCATAAATTAACGGACTGAAATCCGCACTACAAACTAATAAATTAAAGGATTGAAGTCCGCACTATAAGCTAATAAATTAACGGACTGAAGTCTGCACTACAAACTCAACTATCAATCGATCGACTATCAAATCTCAACTATCATATCGTGTCCGATCGATTGACCGAGATTCCTACAGTAGGTTGGGTTGAATTAGCCTGAAAACCCAACTCTATGGATGTTGGGTTTCACTGCGTTCAACCCAACCTACGCATACTAGAATAATCGACCGGACATGATATCAATCGATCGACTGTCAACTGTCAATTGTCAATTGTCGGTAAAGCGCCCTGCATTTTTCCCAACCAATCAATTAAACTATCCAATTGTCTTTGGGCGTTCACAATTCCCAATCCTCTAATTGTAACTTTACCCTTGCCGTAGACAAAACGAGACTGCAAATTCTGCGGCAAATTAGCTTTTAGTAAATTCCATGCAGGTTCCTCCATCGGCGTTTCCAAAACAACGTGCTGTTTATTTTCCGGTTTAATCCGAGAAAAACCGAGTTTCTTAGCAATTTGTTTGAGTTCCACAATCCGAATTAATTGCTGGGCAGGATTAGGAATCAGACCGTAACGATCGCACCAATCCACCTGAATCTGTGCCAATTCTTCGGGCGTACTCGCAGAAGCAACCGAACGGTAAGCGCTCATCTTTTGATCCAAATCCGGGATGTAATCAGCAGGAATAAACGCAGTCAAACTGAGGTCAATTTGCGTATCCTCAACCTTGGGAATTTCCTGGCCTTTAATTTCCCGAATCGCCTCTTCTAACATTTCAGCATACAAATCGAAGCCGATCGCCTCCATTTGACCTGACTGTTCCGTACCTAAAATATCGCCGGAACCGCGAATTTCCAAATCCCGCATCGCCAACTGATAGCCGGAGCCCAACTGCGCGAATTCTTGAATCGCCCGCAATCTCTGCCGTGCCCCATCTGACAACTGACTTTGTTTCGGATAAAACAGCCAAGCGTGGGCTTGAATTCCCGCCCGCCCTACCCGTCCCCGCAACTGATAAAGTTGGGCCAAACCGAAACGCTGTGCGTCTTCAATCAAAATTGTATTGACTCGCGGAATATCCAAACCCGATTCAATAATTGTCGTACACACCAAAATATCGAATTCCGCCGCGCTAAAAGTTAGCATGATCGATTCTAATTCTGCAGCATCCATCTGACCGTGGGCGATCGCAATTCTCGCACTCGGAACCATTTGTTGCAACTTCGCCGCCAACTCCTCAATTCCTTCAATTCGCGGCACTACATAAAATACCTGTCCTCCCCTATCTAACTCCTGGCGAATTGCCGTTCTTACTGCTTCGGGATCGTAGGGGGCTAAATGCGTTTGAATCGGGCGTCTCGTAGGCGGTGGAGTCGCAATCAAACTCATTTCCCGCACGCCAGATAGCGACATATACAAAGTCCGGGGAATTGGTGTCGCCGTGAGAGTCAAAACATCAACTTCTGTTTTCAAAGCTTTAATTGCTTCTTTTTGTTTGACGCCAAATCGCTGTTCTTCATCTACTACCAACAAACCCAAATCCCGAAATTTAATGCCTTTACCTAACACGGCTTGAGTGCCGACAATCACATCCAATTCCCCAGTTGTCAAACGCTTTTGAATTTCCCGGCGTTCGGTTTCTGTACGAAAGCGATTGAGCAAACCAACTTCGATCGGATAGGGGGAAAAACGCTCTTTTAAGGTGTGGTAATGCTGTTGGGTCAAAATTGTCGTCGGGGCGAGCAAAGCCACCTGCTTGCCCGCAGTAACTGCCTTAAAAATCGCTCTCAAAGCGACCTCCGTCTTGCCAAAACCGACATCTCCGCAGACCAATCGATCCATCGGTCGATCGCTCTCCATATCCCGCTTGACATCTTGAGTTGCTTTTAGCTGATCCGGGGTCGGTTGGTAAGGAAAAGAATCCTCTAACTCCTGCTGCCACGGCATATCTGGCGGAAAAGTATAACCTTTTTGCTTCGCTCTTTTAGCATAGAGGTTCAGTAAATCTACCGCTAATTTCTTAACAGCTTTGCGAACCTTGGTTTTGGTTTTCTCCCAAGTTTGTCCTGTAAGTTTGTTCAATTCTGGAACTCGATCGCCCACGGCCCGAAATCGCGACAAAGCCCCCAACTGATCTGCTGCAACTCTCAAAGTTCCGTCGGCATATTGAATCAATAAATATTCGCGAGTTTCCCGATCGATCGTCAGTCGTTCCAATTTAATAAACTTGCCGACACCGTGCTGGCGGTGCACCACAAAATCTCCCGGAGTTAATTTGTGCGGATCGACTTGTTTGGAAGCGGCACGGCGGCGCTTGCGGACGTAACTAAAACTCGCTAAAGAATGCTGACCGTAAAATTCTCGATCGGTAATGACAACTATCCGAAAAGTTGGCAACACAAAACCTTCTAATTCGGCTTGCCCGCTGTATTTTAAAGCTACGGGAATCTTCTGCAACTGCAACTTATCGATCGCCAAAAAGTCGCGGGGATTTACTACAAATTGAGCCGGACAATCGTGTTCTGAAAGTAGAGAAACCGATCGACTCGGTTGAGCGGAAACTAAGAAAACTGTAAAACCTCGATCGCGCTCTTCTCTGAGGGTTTGCGCTAATTTAGCAAATTGGTGCGGCATCACCGGAATCGGTCGAGAAGCTAAATTAACCGCAGAATTTCCAGCAGTCCCAGCTTCCACTAATTCCGAAACTTCGAGTCGATCGAATCCAGCTACAACTTGCATCGAATCAGCAAAGGAACGATGAATTTTTGGCAGGGAACCTGACGGAAACAGGCGATAAATATCTGTTTCCTGCAACTGGCGATCGCAAACTTCCCATTGTTCCTGCGCATTTCGCAACCAACTATTGCTGTGAGCCTCGCACTGAGACAATTCATCAACAACTACCAAAGTATTAGCAGGCAAATAATCCAAAATTGAAGCAGGTCGATCGCAAGCCAAACCTAACAACCATTTACCAAACTTCCGCGACTCTCCCTCTGCTTCTTCTGCACTGCTGCGGTTAAATTCTCCTAAATTCTTGCTAGCTAAAATAGCATCAACGATCGGCATAAAATCAGTGGGAGTCAATACCAACCGATCGATTTTATCAAGCGATCGCTGCGACGACGGATCGAACTCGCGAATTTGCTCTAAATCGTCCCCAAACCATTCCAATCGCACCGGCAACTCCGCCGCAACCGGAAACACATCCACAATATCGCCCCGGCGACTCCACTGGCCCTCCATTTCCACCAAAGCCACCCGATCGTACCCCATTGTCACCAACTGGCGATCGAAAGCCTTTGAGTCACCTGTCGCACCCCGCTGTAACGTCA
>JBOFTL010000853.1:0-3936 GCA_051652045.1 Microcoleus sp.
TCGTTTGACGGCAAACATGGAACCTCCTCTCGGTAGTTAGCTGTGAATAAGTTTAGCTCTCCTATTTGGTACTTAAGTCTAGCTCCTGATGCGATTTTAGATTTTAGACTTTCGATCGCCCAATCCAAACTCGATCTAAGAGAGTAGAAACAAAAACGTAACCAGGTCCCCTTTGCCCAGAGAAATGCGATCTCCCGGTCGCAACCGGTGTCGGTTCCCCTTGGGTAGCGGAGTATTGTTGACGTAAGTACCGTTGGAACTGCCTACATCCTCTAGGTAGTAAGCATCTCCCTCCACCCGGAGATTTGCGTGTACCCGTGAAACTATCTCAGAATTAGCAAAGCCGGAAACGTCAACATCCGGCGGCACCAAATCATTCGGCTTGCCTATATGAATCACAGATAGATTGTTAGGCAATTCTACTGGCGTACTTGTCTGAACGTGCATGAGCTGGGCAGACTGCTGTTGCAGTTGAGTTTTAGCTGCACCCGCCACAGGTTTGCCAGCCGCAGGAGGAAAAGTATTGGCTGCTATTGCCGCCGATTCAGTTGTAACAGGAATTGCTGGCGGTGGCGGCCCATCGGGGACAGATTGCTGTCCGATCGGGCTTTTTTCCAAGTTTAGTCCTAAATTTCCAGTAACTAAAGGTTCTGGTTGTACTAACGGTTCGGGTTGCATTAAATCCGGAACCGGTGGCGATACCACTGTCGGGCCCACAGGCGAGGTGCCAACCGCTGTTGGCTCAATTTCTGGAACATAAGAACCCGGACGCAAGTTAAAGCCGCACTGGCCGCAAAAGGCTGCATCTGTCTGAACTGCAGCACCGCAGTTAGGGCAACTAGCGGTAACTGGTAAAGGTGTGTAGCAAGCCTCGCATTGGTTTGCCCCGTCGGGGTTCTGGTGATTGCAATTTGGACAGACAATCATCGATTTCTCCTTGCTATCGGCCAGATTTTAGAATCAGCCTCATAAAAAAATATGCGAGTATGGTCAAATTCTAATATTTATAGCTGCATTTTCATCTGTGTCGTGACGGCGACCTCAATCGGGACAAGTTCCTTACTGTTTTCTAACCTCAATCCGCTGCCCCAATCCGCTGCCCCAATCCAGTTGCCTATTTGATAACAACAATTAAAGCAAAGCTTGACAAAGGCAATGGTTTTGCATCATCAGACAATTGGGTTTGAAATCCCGTGCTGATAGCACGGCTTTACCGTAATTGGCCAGACACTTTTTTAGTCTTGAATTAAGAAGGTGGTGAGTCTTCCTTTTTCAAGCCCCACGCCTTTAGGCTGGGGTTAGTGACCACTTGAAGATTGAGATTTTTAACGAGATTTTCAACCAGCGATTCGCTTGCTTGCTGTGAAGCCGTCCTCAAAGGACAGGGTGAAGAAACCCATTTTTCTGATGATAACAAGATTTGCAATCTTCCGGAAGCCAACTTCGATTGCGATGGCTTTTTCCTCTGACTCGCTTTGATAAGTTCAGAGGACTGTCGCCAACTCACCCATCATTAACATCTGAAAACTTGGACTGCACGGTAAAATGTAACGCTGCTGTCGGTTTTAGCTAAATTTTGGATTGGGGATTTTAGAGTTTAGGTGGTGGGAGTGGTTGACTGCTGGAGTTTTTCGCCTGCTGCTGCATCTAGCAGCCACCAAAGTTCCCCTTCTGGTTGAATCAGTCTTGCTGGATAGGTCATGGCGTCTGCTGTGGGGGCAAAAATTTGAGCCAGGGCCGGTTTCTTGCTGGCACCTGCGACGATAAAGATGACGCAGCGGGCTCGGTTAATTAAAGGGACTGTAAAAGTGATCCGGGGTTGACCGTCTTTGTTACCGACTGTTATTAGGGCATCCTGCACCTGCAACGCTGCTGTATGCGGAAATAGGGATGCTGTGTGGGCATCGTCTCCGATACCCAATAAAATTATGTCGAAAGCGGGAAACTCGCCCTCGGATATGTGGAAGAACTGTTGCAGTTCGGTTTGGTGGGTTGTGGCGTCGGCAGCAGGGTCGGCTGCTGCTGTGGGCATGGGATGGATGTTGCTGGCGGGAATGTTGACTCGATCGAGCCACGCCTGACGTGCCATTTTTTGATTGCTGTCGGGGTGTTCTGGGGCAACGTAGCGCTCGTCACCCCAAAAAACGTGAATTTTGTCCCACGGCAAGTCTCGGGCTGCGATCGCCCTGTAAAGAGGTTCTGGTGTGCCTCCGCCGGCTAGGGCGATCGTACACTGCCCGCGTTCTGTAATGGCTGTTGTGATTTGCGACAGCACGACTGAGAGCGATCGCTCGATTAGTTCTTCTCGATTTGCTAATATTTCTACTACTTTCTTCATGATTGTTAATTGGAGAAAATCTCTACTGGTAATTTTCCTTCGGTGTTATAGCGATCGTCGCTCTCTCAAGACTTTAACCTTTTTTTGCTTGAACTGTTTTGCCAAAAAATAACAAAAACGATCGAGATGATACACTATATTACGGAAAGTTTTTGATTTCCTATTGAGGATAAAAGCAAAACTATGTCACGTTTTAACCGATTTCCTCCGTCAGTTCGCTATCTGATAGCGCGGTTGCGCCGCTGGACGCAACCAGGGGTTTGGGCGCCGCTGGCAGTGATGTGTGCGGGGGGAATGTTTATCTGGGAGGTAACGGTAAATCCAGAACGGTTGAGCGCGGATGGCAAAAAGACTGTAGAGTCAAACAATCCAATTGCAGAGGAATTGTCAGCAGATGAAAGCGCGATTGCTGCGGACATTGACAGCGGACCTGTACTGGTAGATGAGTTAAAGCGTTCTAATTCAACACTGGGATCGTTAAATTCATCTGTGGTCAAAGACAAAGGTTTATTCGATGAAATTCGCGCTCGGGGCTTGGATGTACCTCAGCCGCCGTCAGTTCCCAAACAAGGGATGCCGGAGGTATTAGTTCCCCAGTTAAATTTACCAAATCCTGGTGTAACGGCGACAAGCAGCGAACCGCAAAATTTAAATTCCCAAAATGCCAGTACGACAGCAGCTTTGACTCCTCCTAGCGGGGCGGGGCTAGTTCCGGGAATCGGCTCGATCGCTCCCTATCCTACGGCTATTTCAGCAACTATACCGCAAGCTGCGATCGGGGCTAATCCTCCAAAACCCAGCGAAAATTCCATTCCTTTAAGCCCCCTGCAAGCAGCCATGCAAAAATACCAGGCTGCTAATCCAGAGGCGACGGTCGATCGCAATCCTGCCAACTCGGGTATTTTGCCCGATCGAGCTGCTACCCCCGGATTTGGTGCAAATTCGCAAAATGTGCTGCCAACGTCCGCTACTCCTCAAATAGGAGCTAATCCAGCGAGTTTTCAGGCAGTACCTGCTGCTTCGGTTCCGACAACTACCATCATTAACGACTCCCAGCAATTCTTAAATCCAGGCACTACAGTACCTGAACCGAATTCCGAATGGGTTCCGAGACAGCCAGAAATCCCTGCAACTGGACTGCAGCCTGCAACTGTAGCTTTGCCCAGAAATCCCTACCAAACTAATTTATCCAATCCCGGTTGGACGGGGGAAATGCAGCCGGTGCCACTTCCTGCAACACCTTCACCAGTACCGCAAATGCAGCCAAATGAGGGGCAATTGCGTTTGCCCGGTGGTATTCGCGATAGCAAGGTAGTTAATCCAGAATTTTCACCGAATTCAGCAAATTCTGAATACCAACAAGGGCAGCCGAATCAGTGGAATGTACCCGCACCACAACCCAATTTTGGGGCCGTGCCGCAGAATGTTAATGGAGGCGGGCAGCCGATTCAACCGCAGCCTTTTGCTGTGCCGCGACAGATTCCGGGACGGTACATTGGTGGAGGGGAAATCAATACTTTTGCCGATCCTTAAACCGATTCTCAACTAATTTCTAGATGTGAAAATTTACATTTCTATTTCATGCTCGATCGATCGGG
>JBOFTL010000854.1:0-3281 GCA_051652045.1 Microcoleus sp.
AGGTTGGGTTGAACGCAGAGAAACCCAACATCCACAGTTGGGTTGCATACCAAATTCGAGACTACCAATTACCAATTACCAATTACCAATTACCAATTACCAATTACCAATTACCAACTAAATGATGTTCCATTGCAAAGCGAACGAGTTCAGCACGGTTGTTGCTTTCAGTTTTTCTGAACAAACTGCTGACGTGCTTTTCAACAGTTCGGGGACTGAGGTGAAGCCTTTCGCCTATTTGAATGTTAGAAAGACCTTCTGTCAGCAAATCTAGCACCTGGCGTTCCCGCGGTGTCAAAATCGGAATCAAAATCGGAGAAATATGGCTTCCTGAAGGACGATCGCCAGTTTCCGAGTTTTCAGTTAAAAAATTCGATTCTCCCTTGCCTTTGACTCTGCTGACGGCTTCTGATGGGATTTTTTCTGGTTCGGGCGATCGAGACGGTGCTTGAGCGATCAGAGCGTATCTATCCAGCAAAGAACGAATTACCGCCCGCAATTCTTCGAGTTCAAAAGGTTTCGCCAGAAAATTGTCGCACCCCATTTGATAACCGCGAATTCGTTCCTCCGTGCTCGTGCGTTCCGTCAAAAAAATCACCGGTAGCAAACGGAAAGCCGGACGAGTTCGGACTCGCCGCACGAACTCGTAGCCATCCATCTGAGGCATGGTAATGTCAGTAACAATCAAGTGAGGCTGAAATTCCTCCACAAAACCCAAAGCATCTTTGCCGTTCTCAGCCGCGATTACGGAGTATCCGGCAATTTCCAGATAATCCACAATGGACAAGCGGGTCGCGAAATCGTCGTCAGCAACCAGAATCGTTAAGGGCATGGGGGGAATTAAAAATTAAACATTCAAAATTAAAAATGACGTATTTTAATTTCAATTCTTAATTCTAGTTTAATTCCCTCGATAACTTGCAGTCAAATCGGCTGGCTTCCCTAAATTCCCCGTCAAAACTACACCCCGCCCGTTGGCTGCCAAATGCCGCAGAGTTTTGTAAATGGTTTCGATTTGGTCTGGCTTTCCTGCTTGGAAAGCAATTTCTGCTACAGACAAGGGAGTTCCAGCATCTTTAAGGACTTGCAGTACCTGTTTTTGCAGTTCCAACACTGCAGCAGCGGCTTTTTTGCCTGCTTCAACACCGGGCTGGTGATAGGCATTGATATTCACTGAGGAAGCATAAAAACTTACGCTTCTTTCGTAGAGGGCAATTAATGCTCCTACTGTCCTAGCGTTGACTTGCGGGATGGTAATAGTGATTGAATCTCGCTGATTTTCGTACAAAGCTTGTCGGGTTCCCTGCAACAAACCGAACAAATAATCTCCCGATGTCACGCCAGTTTCTACTTCTGGAGAAGCGCCTTGTCTGTCTTGCAAAACTTCGATAAAAGTCATGAAGAAATTCGGCACTCCGTCGCGCAATTGCTGGACGTAAGCGTGTTGGTCGGTGGTACCTTTGTTGCCGTAAACTGCAATTCCTTGATAAACTTTGTTGCCGTCTAAATCTAACTCTTTGCCGAGAGATTCCATGACTAATTGCTGCAAGTAACGGCTGAATAACAGCAGCGAATCTTTGTAGGGCAGGACTACCATATCCTTTTCGCCGCGTCCGTTACCGGCAAAGTACCAGGACATAGCTAATAGGGCGGCAGGATTGTTTTTAATTTCGGGAATTCTGGTAGCTTCGTCCATGATTTTAGCACCTTCCAGCATGGCTCGAATGTCGATGCCTTGCAAAGCTGCGGGTAACAATCCTACTGCTGAGAGTTCCGATGTTCTGCCTCCCACCCAATCAGCCATCGGAAAAGTTGCTATCCAGCCTTGAGATTTGGCTTGTTTGTCGAGTTGACTGCCAACTCCGGTGATAGCAACTGCTTGTTTGGCAAAGTCGAGTTTTTGTTCGGCAAAGGCTTTTTGCACCTCGATCGTACCATTGCGGGGTTCGGGAGTGCCGCCGGATTTTGAGATAGTAATTACTAAGGTGCTAGCGAGTTTGTCTTTGATTTTGTTGAGGGTGCGATCGATTCCTGCCGGATCGGTATTGTCGATAAAATGAATTGCTAGCGGTGGAATATCCGGCGATAAAGCTTCGGCCACAAATTGCGGTCCCAGGGCCGAACCGCCGATGCCGATCGAAATTATATCGGTAAATTGCGGAGCAAATGGCGGCTTGATGTCGCGACTTTGAACTTTCTTGACAAATGTTTCAATTTGTTCTAGGGTTTCGACTATTTCTTGTTTGAGTTCCGGGGTGGGGGCTAAATCGGAATTGCGCAGCCAGTAGTGTCCCACCATGCGATTTTCGTCGGGGTTGGCAATTTCCCCGGCTTCCAAAGCAACCATGTCTTTGAAAGCTTTGTCAAATTTGGGTTTCATTTGTGCTGCGAAAGCATCGTCGAATCCCATGCGGCTGACATCGAGGTAAAGTCCCAATTCAGAGTGATAGTAAAGCCAGTCTTGATAGCGTTGCCAAAGTGCTGCGGCGTTCATAAATATCTCTTGCAGGTCGATCGTGCTAGTCGGGAGTTTACCTCAGTTTAGGAGACGGCGTGCGGGTTTTGACCGAATTCTGATAATTTTTAAGAATTAGGCATGATGCGACTGCATTCCCTCATCTGTCGATCTTTTTCTGTAGTATTTGACACTTGTACGGAGACTAAGTACGGTTTGCTGGCGATCGGGCGATCGATCGCAGGCAGCCAGGGGTTGCACGATCGGGTTCAAGTCCCGCCAGGGATTGACAAATGAGGCTTAAAGCCCGCTAGGGATTGAAAAATGGCCTCAAAGTCCGCAAAGTCCGCCAGGGGTTCAAATCCCTGCCTCATAGCGAAAGTCCTCGCTTAAGAGTACCGGGATGTTTATTAAATCTCGATCGACATCATTTTTATTTGATTTCCAACAATTATTGTAGGGGCGGGTTCGCCAACCATCTTTGCTATTAATTGACAGAATAAATAAACCCGCCATGCCCGATGAAGGAGTGAGATAGACACTATTTTTCTGCAATTTAAATGCGCTAACTATGCTCTGGGTTCATGAAGGTTATTCGTTGGGTTGGGGCGGGTTTATAGAAATGGTGGGTCAATTTTAAATTTGGTTGGTGAACCCGCCCCTTGTATCTTAAAAGAGTGATTTACTCGAATGGTGCAATATCTTAGATACTGCAAACCGTTTTTGCGATCGCGATCGACTACTTCGAGCCGATTCTTGCGGTGAGTTGCTTGCAGTTTTCAACTAAACGGATAAATTCGGCACGGTAGCCTTCTTTATCTTCACC
>JBOFTL010000855.1:0-3633 GCA_051652045.1 Microcoleus sp.
AATTACTCAACTGTTCCTCTCATTGTTTTCGCCTTCGCTCAAAGGCATTCAAGGAACGTTTCGTAATTCCCACTCCATTCCTCCCACCACTAATCGGAGTACCGATATAGTGGGGGTCTCCTGGAGGTTTTAGATGAACATCTCTAATCTCGCAAGTAAATTTGAGTATCAACCGCGATACAAACCGAATCAATTAATTTGCGGAACGGGGCAAACAGCGATCGTCAGCGGTTGGACGGTAAAGGGCGCGATCGGCAAATATTTAGATGAGAGTGAATTTGCCGCGATCGGACAACTTTACTCTCCCACTCGCGGCATCAACTTCTTAATTAGAAATTTGCTGTGCAATCCTCACGTGCGTTTTTTAGTAATTCTCAATGCTACTAAAGAAGACCGCAATTCTGGTGCAGCAGCGTGTCTGAGCGATTTTTTCTCCCAGGGTTTTGCAGCGGGAAAAAGCGATACTGGTAGAGATTGTTGGGTAATTAACTCTGCTGTTTTTGGTTACATCGATCGAGAAATAGAAGCTTCAGCATTAGAAAAGTTGCGGAGTTCGATCGAAGTTAAAGTAGCTACAAACATATCAGAAGCAGTGAGTTTTGTCAAGGCTTTTTCCGCAAAAGAGGCTGTTGCACCTTGGGGAGAACCGATAACTTTTGAGTTAGTTGAAACTATCCCGACGGTACTTCCCGGACAGAAATACGGACACCGGATCGAAGGCAAAACGATCGCCGAAACTTGGGTCAAAATCATCCATCGAATTAAGACCACCGGTACCCTGCGACCGACAGGTTACGACGGACAGTGGCAAGAATTAATTGACTTGATGGCAGTAATTACCGACGAACCTGAAGAGTTCTATTTTCCCGAACCAAATTACTTGCCGATCGACCGCAATTTTCTCGAACAATACAAACCGCAAATTCTCGAAGATGCTCCCTATAATGAAGGCATTAAATATACCTACGCCCAACGAATGCGATCGTGGTTCGGACGCGATCAAATTGAAGAAGTAATTGTCAAACTAATTAAAGAAATTGACGCCGCCAGTGCCGTAATTAGCTTGTGGGATGCGGGCGGCAATATCAACAGAAGGCCCGACGGTTCCTCAGACCACCAGCACAGCGGCAGCCCTTGTTTGAATCATATTTGGGTGCGAGTTGTAGGCGGCGAACTATCGCTAACTGCAATTCTCCGCAGTAACGATATGTTTGCAGCTTGGCCGGCAAATGCAATGGGTTTGCGAGCGTTGCAGCAGTACATTCGCAATGAAATTGTCAAGCGTTCCGATTATAATTTGACCTTGGGGCCGCTAGTGACGCTAAGTCAATCTGCTCACCTGTACGATGATACCTTTGAAAATGCCGAACAATTAATTAAAACTCAATATGCTAAAATCTGCCAAGATCGAGATTTTTTCGATGCGGCTGGCAATTTTTTAGTTGAAGTTACAGACAGCCAAATAGTTGTGACGCAAACCACTCCCGGTAGCGGCGAAGCAGTAACTTGTTATTCTGGCAAAAATCCTCTCAAATTGGTGCGAGAAATTTGTGCGGCTTCCCCAGCAATTCAACCCGATCACATCGGTTATTTGGGAATAGAATTGCAGAAAGCAGCGGAGTGTTTGAAAACTGGCAAGGAATACATTCAGGATCGAAGATGAATTTAGAAGAAGACAGACCGAATTGGGACGAATACTTTTTAATGATGGCCAAATTAGCCGCAACTCGATCGACTTGTTTGGTTTTTCCTGTAGGTGCGGTAATCGTGAAAGACAGGCAAATTTTAGCTACAGGTTACAACGGTTCGCCATCGGGTTCGGTACACTGTACGGCACAAGGTTTTTGCTATCCAGGTTTAAGCAGTTGTGACGCCAGCAAAATCTTGCCGTCAAGGGCAGTTCACGCCGAAGCAAATGCGATCGCCCAAGCGGCAAGACACGGGATTTCTACGGGCGGTGCGAGTATTTACGTTACCTTAGAACCCTGCATTTATTGTTTGAAATTAGTGATTTCTGCGGGGATTCGCGAGGTATTTTACGAAACCGTTTTTAACAGCGGAGAAAAAGCAGAGTTGAGAGATTCTTTTGTCAGGGAAGGTTTGGTTGAGTTGAAGCAAATTCAGCTATCTGAAAAAATGGCGAAGCGGGCGGCTTTGTTTTTAATGAATCCTACTTCCGTACCAAAAGATGCGCTCACAGAAAGTTTTCGTTGAGGCGTTCGAGCTGTGTTGTTGAGCAGAATCGAAAATAAACTACAATCTACTTTGCGTTAACTCGATCGAAATTGAATACGCTTAAAACTAGACAAAAGCTATGGTGCGCAATCCGCACCATACATTGAGATATGTGACATAATTACTGCGTATTTCAATAAAAGTAAGGTGCGCATTGCGCACCCTACATTTAAATCTTTGGCGCAATTACTGCGCCATGCAAAACTGAAACATTAACCGCAGTTAAATTGTTACCTGAGTGAAATCGCCAGCAGTCAGCGTATTCGGAGCAACATTATTCAACTTCGCCAACAATTGATTGTTGTCAGCAATGCTAATCAAAGTTTGATTGTTGCTAGTCGTAATACTGAGCTGGTTGAAACTCAAACCCGGATTCAATCCAATTAAATCCTCACCCTTGCGGAAATCAGTAATCAAATCAGTCCCCGAAGTTTGAGTCAGCAAAAACACATCATTTCCCGCACCACCTGTCAAAGTATCTCCCCCAACATCTCCCGATAGCAAATCGCTACCGACATTGCCAAAGAGACTGTCATTACCTTTACCGCCAAACAGCGTATCGTTGCCAGTGTAACCTTCCAGAAAATCGTTTTCATTATTGCCAAAGATCGAGTCATTGCCATCGCCACCGCCAATACTGTCGTTATCTTTGCCACCATAAAGCGTGTCGTTGCCAGCTTTGCCAAATATCAAATCGGCATCCTCATTTCCGAAGACAATATCGTTGCCACCACCAGCATTAATCGTGTCTTTCCCTAAGTTGCCAGAGAGAAAATCATCGCCATCTTCTCCTAACAACAAATCTTCCTCTTTGCCACCGAAAATCGTATCGTTACCGATACCGCCAGCGACAGTATCATTGCCATTATCTCCCCTCAATAAATCGTTGCCATCTCCACCGACAACGGTGTCGCTATCTTTGCCGCCGTAGACAGTATCGTTACCACTACCGCCAAAGATTAAATCAGTACCTTCATTGCCAAAGATAGAGTCGTTATCAGCACCGCCGTCAATGTTGTCGTTACCGCCCATCCCGAATAAGGTGTCATTGCCGCCGAGTCCGTTAATTGACTCGTTGATGCTCGCACTTATGATGAAATCGCCGTTGTCACCACCGTTGAGAGTTTGTTGGGCGGGATTTGGGGTAATGCTACCGAGGTTGAGCTCTGGAGCATTCAGGCGCTCGATGATGACATCATCAACTGGAGTCGGCGTTGGTGCAGGAGTTGGAGTTGGGGCTGGAGTCGGCGTAGGAGTCGGCGTCGGTACGGGTGTCGGTGTCGGTGCCGGAGTTGGCGTCGGTGTGGGAGTCGGCGCTGGAGTTGGCGTCGGTGCCGGAGTGGGAGT
Organism: Microcoleus sp.; assembly: GCA_051652045.1. GTDB lineage: Bacteria > Cyanobacteriota > Cyanobacteriia > Cyanobacteriales > Microcoleaceae > Microcoleus. Next base: position 3,583 of record JBOFTL010000855.1, read on the forward strand.
GGGAGTCGGAGTTGGTGCCGGAGTTGGAGTTGGGGCTGGAGTCGGCGTAGG
>JBOFTL010000856.1:0-4467 GCA_051652045.1 Microcoleus sp.
CCGCCAAAAGCAGGCATCGCATTTTTGCCCTTAGTTACCTGAGTAGTGATAGCTTCGATAGAATTCATGCCGTATTTTGCCAAAGCATCCTTTTTCAAGGTTTTCATGGCCATCACGACATTACCGCCACCGATGTGACAAGCGGCACAGTTGGCGCTAAAGATTTTAGCTCCACTAGCGGCATCGCCAGCCAAAGCGGGGCGACCGAAGCCGACTGTAAAAATTGCAATCGCCAGCACAGCGATAGATAAGAGTCTTTTCAACACAGTTCTCCTCTATTGGAAATCAAAGGGGGCGCTTTTGATATTTTAGCGGTTCGATCGAGCGCCAACACGCTAGAGCGATCGCCATCTGCCGAGTAATTTACCACTTTTTGAGTCGCAGCTATTCAACTCTCAAAATTCTCCACTCCCCACCCTGGAGCATACTGAGCGGCGCGGAGCACAAAAGCAGCTAAGTTCTCGACTTCAGATTGCTTCAGCCAACTTTCCGGCACCTCGCGACACCAAAAAGTTGGCTCGCTGCCATCATAAGTCATCGGTTCCCTCAGATACGCCACCAAACTGTTGATGTCGCTGCGGGGAGGTGTTGCTCCCTTGAGGGTTGTCAAAGACAGAGATACAGTCGGGTCTGGCAAGGTAGCGCCCCCGACGTGACAGTTGAGGCAGTTTTGCTCGAACAATTTTTTGCCTATAGACAAATCTTCAGCAGAAAACAAGCGAGTGCGTCCCTGGGCGTCTAAGTCCATTGCTACAGGTTCGCTGCTGACTTTTAAATATCGAGTCACGTAGGAATCGGCAGCCGCCAAAGCAGGTTGAGGTGCTAGCAGCACGGGCGGCAAAATCATTAACAACCACAACAGAAAGCAGACAAAAACACCACGGCGCAGCATGAGGGATTACAACCTTATTGCAATACTAAAGATAAGCGGGTGATAAATTTTAGATTTAAGATTTTCGATCGAGCCTCACCCAGCAACTAAATTCTGCTGCAAAATGACACCCAATCCAAAATCCCAAATCTAAAATTTAAAATCTCAAATCGATTAGCGAGCGCCTTTACCGCCAGCCCAATGCTCGGAAACAATTTTCGGCTGCAACAGAATGTGACCGGCAATCGCGTACAAATCGTCATCAGAGAGATTTCTCATCTCAGCGAAAATATCTGCGCTCTTCATGCTCGGATGCAGTTCGGAAATTTCCTCAAATCCGTCATAAGTTGTCGGATTTTTCATGAAATCCACTAGCGACTCAATATTATTGCGGGGCGGATTTGCCAAAGCCAAAGTTTCGGGACTCAAATTCACATTCGGGTCAGTTTTTGTCATTCCAGCAGCGTGACATTGAGCGCAAGTCGAGTTGAATTTGATCTGGCCTTGCTTAACTTGCTTGAGGCTCAGCACGACCGAATCGCCCTTATCGTTCAAAGTCACGGTACGGAGCTCTGGGCTGAGTTCTACTGCCAGCGCACTGCTGACAAATAACTGAAATGAGAAGAAAACGGCAGTCAGAGCAATGAAATATCTTTTAAGCATGGTTCTCCAAAAAAAAAGGCAAGTTATGAAACGCTCTTTTGCAGAGCCTACGATCGACATTTTGGTGGCAAACAGTCCGCAGACTTACTTGTTTAGCCAGAGAAACTCATGCAGCCCTATTTGTGAAATTAGGGGAATTTTTATTTAATTCTAATCTGCAAGAAGTTTCGATTTTTGTCGTTTTTCTAGAGCTAGCATAATTGCCTTAACATCTTCCAAAGCCAAACGGGTTTGTGGGTGTTTGTAGGCAATTTCTAACTCGTCGCACAAACGGAGTACGTCTTCTACAGGGACGTTGAAGTCCTCAGCTATTTCTGCTGGAGACAAGTCTGCAAAACCCATAGTTTTTAGGTTGCTGACAGCTAAGGATCGAACCAACTGTTGTTGGTTCAAATGCCGGACAATTTTACGAAGCGCTATTAGTTTGTTCTGAGATTGAGTTCTTCAGAACTCTCTACCCGCTCGCTGCTGCTAGGCATTTTTACCCAGCTAAACTTCGCAGCCAGTAAACTGCCATTTAATATCATCCCACTGAGGCGTCCTTATTACCACTCGCTGGCGATCGCTCTTGGCAGAAAAGGCTCAATCCCCGCTCCTGGAGGGTTTTTTCCCGCTTCTGGACCGGATTCAGCTCTCCCTAACTCCCGGTTAAAACCCCTCGATTGCTAGAGAGAGGGAGAGGGGAGGGGGCGGGGCTGTTTCATTCAAAGTAGGGACTGCTCCCAGAAAGCGAGCCCGGAGGTCTGAAATTTAAGTCGGCTCGATGAACTGAAAACCAAGAATTCTTGGGAATCTCCTGCTATATTGCGTATCAATTAGCGTTGGCAGGATGTCAACAGGCGTGTTTTGCACAGTCAAAAAGTCTCAGGTCGGTCTTTATATACTATCCTGACTATCTTTGACGAGAAACTTAATAAAGTTTTACAATGCCAGACGATTCTGTTATTGCAGTTAAATAAATTGCAATTCAGTAGGAAATCGTTCTTCTTCAGGTTGCGGATCGTAAATGTAATCACTGTCAAAATGAAAAGATTTCGAGTGACGGCCGATCGCAAATCCGCACTCAGTTACCATTTCTGTACTGAAAGTCGCCATGACTAACTCGATTAATTTATTGTAAGAAATATTTGGCAACTGAACGTAATAAAGGCGTCTGGCAAAAAAGATTCTCTCGTCTTTCGGTACGATAATGCCATTAATTCTGTGAGCGTGTTGAATTGGCTTGATGTAAGTGTTGATAAAATGCGATTCATTTTTCTGCAATCTAGCCAAACGCTCGTGTTGCAACCAGCTCATTTGAAACACGATCTTAATAAACTCAAAACCCAAAATGTAGTGAAAAACATTATTGCGTTCTTCTGTACTCAACACGAAGCGGAGTGCTGATTCTAAATAATGGTCTGTTTTCCGGCGTACCTCTTGAGCTGAATGGATGTAAAATTGTCTGATGTAGCTTCTTAAATCTGTTTCGTTGAGTTCTTTTTTCACGCGGAAGCCGATTAGATACTGTTTGACTCGGTGCAGGGTGTCTACATCTTCAAACATTTTAGAAACTAGGCCATCGGCTGTATAATCATCTAAAAACTTTGCTTGCAATTCGGGAGCAGACGCACACAAGATATAACTCAGGGATAATACATAGCGCCGCTGGTTCCAAGGGAGACTTTCGGCCCAGTTTTTAACTTCTGGGGGAAGTTTTTCCCAGATAGCATTGGCGCTGGCTTGTGTAGATTGAGAAAGGTCGGCATATTCGTATTTTTGCTCGTTCATTGCCTGAAACCTTATGTTATTAAATAGACAAGACGGTTTATTACAGGATGTTGCAGGATGTTGCAGGCTCGATCGCCTTCCTACAATCGCCCTCCTAGAATTGTGATGCTGAGATGTGGTTCCGAGATGTGGTTCCGAGATGTGGTTCCGAGATTTTGGGTTTGGGATAACGACTCATCCATTTTTTCAGAATGTCAAGTCTGTTTCCTCTTTCTTTACTTTATCTTTTTTTTTACCTTTTTTGTAAAGTTACGCGATCGATATTTTCCCGGATAGTATTTCCACTGATAGTATTTCTACGGATAGTGTTTTTCCTGCAAGTAGTTTTATAAAAACTTATAATCGACTCCATTATAGCTCGCCTATCCAACTGTGCGGGCGATCGGCATCACGTTTTTAGGTATTTACGATCGCAATTGCAAGCTGCAAGCATCACGATTCGTAGCTGTAAGTATCACACAAAAAACTTGTTAGCATCACGGCTGTCAATCGGAATTAAGCAGATGATAAATACAGGTTGTAAATAACCTTTGTTTAGTTTTGTTTAGTAATGATAGTAGAGGTCAGTCATGGAATTGACTGCAAGTATTTTTCCTGAAAATCGCCACCAACAAGTAAGTGTTGCAGACAGAGTTTTACATCCCGTGCGGCAGTGGTTGGATAGTTTTGAAGTACGAGATGCAGGAGTGGCCCGGCGGTTGTGCAGGCTGATTCCAGCGAGTTGTCCTTTTGAAAGAGATATTCAGCTATTCGGACGCCTTATTTGCCACATACCGCCGATGTGCAAGCTAAATCCATTGTACGAGCAATTAGTGTGGTTGCGTTTTCGATCGCTCTCGTTTTTGGCAGATGTCTGCGGTGAGGATATCGCACCTTACTGCTAGTTTCCGGATCTTAGATATTATCGATCGCAGGTTTAATCTGCAGCACTTCTCGATCGAAGCGGTTACCCTGGGTCTGCTTACCAGACTTACTTGAGAGATACCATCTAAGATCGAGTCCTGTAAATTACCATAATAAAAAAGGTTTGTAGTGCAGACTTCAGTCCGCGCTACTAATTAATGTATATAATTAGAGAGTGCATTTAACTGCTAATTGTTCGATCGCTATTTTCAATGGCGATCTTTAATCATATCCGCAGGCATAGTACCACCAATAACAAG
>JBOFTL010000857.1:0-17491 GCA_051652045.1 Microcoleus sp.
CCTCTAAAACCTTATCGACTCGGATTGTGATGATTGATTCTTTGCCATTCATTCGGACTTTATGAGTGCCTTCTAGCGCTGCTCTAATCGCCTTTCCGAAGAGTTTTCCGTCATGGACAGATGCACAGATGGATAGAGACCATTCGGGGCGATGAGATGCCTGAGTGAGGGCTGATAAGAGCAATTGAAGACAGAGCTGAGTCTTGCCGTCTGCGTCATCCGTCACTCGGTTAATGCCTGTGGGGGACTGGTAGTAAGCGTTAATGCCACCAATCCACTGTTTGCCAGACAAATCAGCGCGACTCCCTTCGAGGTATTCAACGTATCCGGAATTGGCGTAGGTAGAGCGTTCAGTGAGGTAGAGAACGTAGCTTTCTATCAGGGTTTCACCCATGGATGAAGCCATTTTGACCGCGCCATTGCCAACATCAAGACCGATCGGCATGAACTGGCATGAATTGGCAGAAGATGGCAAATTCAACCGGTCTTTAGCGGACTGCTTTTGAGATGAAATCGTATTCGTCATGACGTGAATTCCTTTCCCTGATTGGGATTTAATGTTTTTCTTGGTAGATTTCGGTAAAAGATGATTTGTGGCATGAGATGGCAGTTTCGGGCAATTCACGCCACACTCAGGACTATTTTTTAGAGGCTTCAAGATCCAGAAGCTCATCCACCTGATCGATCGCAAGAGAGGCGATCGATCGTGGCTTAGCTTGGGCGAAAGCAGGATTCGCAGCCATCCCGGACATAACCCCGAAAATCAGATAATCGCGACGACTGGGAGTGTAGGACTGCGTCACCGGCTGCTCGTTGGGGTCATGTCCTCCGTTCAGGTATCGAGCGCGATCGTAGGCTTCACCGGGAGAGTTGTACTCACTCTCACGAATCCATCCATCAGGAGTGTCGCAGCCAACAGTCCAAAGGTCGGGGTTTGGGTTCTTTACGTAGTACATAGGTCATCCAAAAGAAGATTTTCAGCGTGGTAGGGGACAGTCAAGGCTTGCTCCGAAGAGCAACACCGCGATCGGGAATCGAACCCAATCAAGCTCCAAGCGCGGCGGTTAGCGACTCAAAACACAGGCACAGAATCACTGGACTGGATAGGTCTTAGCTTCTGGGAAGGAGACCCGCAATTTAGCGATCGCCTCAGCAGCAGTTCTTCCCCCTTCCCAGCGGCATGAATCTCCGTTCAACCATGCTTGATAACCGTTCCAACCACGGTCCACTATTTTGATAAAGTTCATGCGTACTCCTGTTTTTTTCAAATTGATTAACTAGAACGAGTGCCCCGAAGAGCAACACCGCGATCGGGAATCGAACCCGATTAACTCCAAGCGCGGTATCTGGTTTGTTGTTAACGGAGCACAAACCAGCAAATGAAACCGCTTAGCCCGGCTCCGAAAGTCCCGACGACTAAGTTTTGAATGCTCCCGAAGGAGCTTCGTGTGTTTTCTCAGGTGTGGTTAACCTTCCGCTGCTGACCGGCAGTCCCGTCCCCGTCGTTCCGGGGTGTTTGTTTTCGATGAGTTCAATATAAATCAACTGCAATACTAATGCAAGGCTTTTGATATTCGATATGCTTATAAAGCGATATCGGCTAAAACCCTTTACTAGAAGCATTTTTATTCAAAAATAATACTATTGAAAGATAAGTTTTACCTATAACATCTGTATTGCTTTTGATAAGAAAGTGCGGTTAATATCGGTTACAGATGTAGATTAGAGGCTGAACAAAATGTGTAACGCAGACATGCCACGGAGTACCCGCGCTTTCAGAATTGATGAAAGGCTTCTAGAAGCCTTGGATCGCCTTGCGCAGAAGGGGAATATTTCGGCAAACAAATATATAGAAAACCTGCTCATGAGCCACGCTAAGCAGGTGGGGGAAATCCCCATGGACGCAGAGCCTTTAGGAGACCCACGCGGTGGAAGGCGTTCCAACTCTGGCAGGAAGAAAGTCGTTAAGAAAGAGTCCGACGAAGTAGAGAATTAGTTCAAGCCGGGTGCCACGAAAAAAGCGACCAGCCGCAAGGGCGATCGCCTGAAAATCTTCAAACCGCAAACTTAACAAGCCGTTGATGAGATGAAAACCGTCTATCGACTGGTTTTGATTGGCGTGCGGATATATCCAGAGAGAGAACCAATGACCGGAGACGCAGCATCCCGAAACGCGAAACGGGAAAAGCAGCAACCAATTGTGCTGCAAGTAACAGAGCGCCATTTTTGCCATCAGATAGGAGAAGAATTCATAAAGGGCAGCGCAATTTCAAAGACGTTGTTTCTTGAAATCGCTGAATTCGCATCAGATCAAGAGATAGAGAATGGGGAAGTTGTAGGGGAACCAATAGCAGAGTTTCTGAACTGGAAAACTAAGGAGACCCAAGCGGGTTTCAGCTCAAATCAGACGATGTTTGCCCTGCTTCTCCGCAACGAGGACAAGACCCCATGGCAAGCAAAGCTAAATATTCAGTTTTGGGACGACCAGAAGGGACGACACGGAAAACCCTACAAGGCTCCGAAACGGAAAGAGGGGGAATTTGCACCGGCCTACCTTCCACCACTAGACAAACAAACCAAGGAAAAGATATCGGATCGCTACGGAATAGAAATCCCTTCAGGGGAAAGCTTTTGGAGCTTTGTAGAGTCAAACCCCTCGTTACCCATCATCATCACGGAAGGTGGAAAAAAATCGCTCTGCGCACTGTCCCATGGGCACATTGCGATCGCCCTTTATGGGTGTGATGCAGGTTCAAAAAAAATCAATGAGGAACCAGTCCTAATCCCAGATTTGGCTCGATTTTGCCAAAAAGGGAGGGAATTCATCATTGCATTTGATAAAGACGAGAATCCCGAAACCATCGATCGAGTAAATAGAGCAACCAAGCGCCTGTCATGGCTCTTGCGACAACAAGGGAAGGGAATCAAAGTGAAATCGGCAGAATGGGAAGCCTCACAGGGGAAAGGTTTGGATGACCTGGTAGTCAACCATGGAGAGGAAGCGTTAGAAGATGCGATTGCCCCCAAAGCCGCGCTATCACAGTCGCCGGCAACAGGCGTCAGGCTAAACCACGGGATGACAACCCTACAGAGAGACGCGGAAATGATTCGAGAGGAGGTCGGGCATCTTCTGAGCTTCGACATCGCAACCCAAAATTTTTATCTCGAAGGGGAGCGGCTCATCCTGGGAAGGGAACGACTTCTCTTATCCACAAAATACGGACTCCCCATCAAAACGGGGAAAGACGACGTGTCAGAAATCTGTGTTCAATGCGCACAGGAGAACACTTACAGCTCTGTAAAAGACTATTTGGAGGGCTGCAAGTCAACCGGGTTAAACCTTTTAGCCTTAGCCGGTAAAGTTTTTGGCAATCAAGACCCACTTCAAGCCGTCTTTCTAAAAAAGTGGCTCATCGCCGCAGTAGCCAGAGCCTATGAGCCAGGATGCCAAGCTGACGAAGTACTGATATTGCAAGGTGGACAGGGACAAGGGAAATCCTCCTTCTTCGCTGAACTAGTACCGAAAAGAGACCTATTCAACGGCGACGGCTTACGAGGGGGGAAAATCAACGACGAAGAAATCAGGAAGGCTCAAAGAACATGGCTCATCGAAATTCCAGAAATTGACAAAATCTTCAAAAAATCCTGCTCTTCCGAACTCAAAGCCCATATGACGCAGCGATCGGACTGGCTTAGGCAACTTTATGAGCGGATGCCCGAAAACTACCCCCGGTCTTCCATCATGGCGGGCACAACCAACGAGCCAGAGTTCTTTACCGACGACACAGGGAACCGACGTTATCTCGTGGTGCAAATCCTAGTCTCACTGATAGACAGCGCCTGGCTCAAAGCGAATCGGGATGCAATATGGGCTGCAGCACGCGACGCTTACAAAAAAGGGGAAATCTGGTACCTCACGCCAGAGGAGAAAGTCCAGCACGCACGCCAGAACGTGAGGTGGAAGGTAGAGCACCCATGGCATGGCGCGATCGAGAAGTACGTAAGGGTGATCGAGGACGTGACGGTCCCGGAAATCCTGAAAAACGTCCTACACCTTGAGATGGCAGACCTCAAAGGGAAATCTGAGCAAATGCAGGTAGCTGGAATTCTGAAAGCGCTCGGTTTTGAGAAGACGGGGAAACGCGGAGAGTTCGGAGAAACAAAATCCCCACTCTGGAGACGAGAACTGCCAGAAAATTGAAAAAAGGTGTGTAAGGTGTGTTTTATATATTTTTTATAAGTTAGAAAAAAGACTAGGAGAGGGTTTCAGCCTTTACACACCTTTTACACACCTCTACTAAAAGGTGTGTAAGGTGTGTTTCTCTCACATCCCTTACACACCTCAATACACACCTTTATACACACCTTTTCAGAGAGGTGTGTAAGCCTCTATCCCTTTTATAGTAAGGGTTTTGGCGATCGTGACACACCTTACACACCTAAAACGCGTTTTCGCTGGCTTTTCAACTTTTTGCCAATAGTCAGCATCTCCTTGATTTCCTTATTGAGAATGACCCTCTGGACTAAGCTAGGACTTAATCTCCGATCGGTGATGCTTGAAAACCTTGTGCACCCATTGTCAATAAGCCGCGCTCATCCTCTGGAAGGCGCGGTTTTTCGTTGGGACTTCTGCTTCACAACGCAGAAGTTCACAGATTAAAACTGATGGTGGAAAATTGAAAAAACGATCGCCTGAAAATCTTCATGACCACTATCGAGCAACTTCAAGCCGTCATCCCCGGACAGTCTGACGCATGGTATCGCCGCATCGCCGCTGAGATTGACGAGGGAAGGATGCCCATGCCAAGCCTAGAAGCTCCGAAGGACACCACTTACAGCTATTCAAAATCCGACTTGAACCCGGTCCACCGTACCGAAGTTCTGAAAACCCCTCACCAGTCACCCCGCTACACTGCCAAAACTGGCAGAGCCAATCCCCAAAAATCCCCTAAGCCATCCAAGCGCCTGGTAGAACTCTGCAACGGCAATCAGGCAACGGCTGAACGATTGCTAGCGTCAATCATGGAGAAGAATCCAGGAAAAACGGGGAAATGGGCAGATGAAAAGGCCGTTTGGGACTTGGAGCGCGATCGGGGTTCCCACTAGCCTCTAATACTGATTTACCAACTCTTCTACAAAAGCGGTAGATTTACTGATAGTTCAACTATCAAGACTCACCTATGGCTGACCTCAACATCACGAAACTACCGACCGATATCAACCGATGGGAAGAACTTCACATTCTCTCCGGAATGGTCTTAACTCGCTTGGCCGGTTCGGTTCAAATCCGTGAATCTGAACCGAATCAATACTCTAGCGGGATTATCTACGCAGCAACTATGCCGTTATTCACAGCTTGGGATCAGACGTTGCGTGTTGCCCCTCGGGTCAGTATTGAAATGGACCCCCTTGTATGGAGTGATACAACCAAAAAATTCTGGAAACACGCTCGTAACATAAGCACCGCTGCCACTCCCGCAGGAATCCTACTCCCCTAAAATATGAGAACAGCCTTTAGCGGGGCAGCACCTAGGGCTGGTTTGGGAACATCCCAGCCCGTTCGCTATACCCCAAACAACATCCCCGCACGCGCGGTTAACGCTGAAGTTCAAATCCCAATGCAGAGCGTGAACAAAAATCCCGCGCTCGTGCATAACAACCACTTCAACGGACCTCCAGCCCATATGCAAGACCCAATTAGGGTCCGCAATTTGGGATACGTCCCAAGTTACGACGTTCCAAACAGTTATCAGGTTCAACCTAACCCCAGTAATCGCCCTATGCAGATAGGACGTCCTGCTACTGGGATGAGTCCCTATGATGCAGGCTCTCCAGGGCAGGGACTTGCGATCGGAGTCATAGGGCAGCTGGGATTCATGGAATATCAGCGTAGGCAGTATGGAGAGCAGATTGAGGCGGGGAATTATGAGATGCTCCGGCAGTACACAGGATTTGACCCCTCCGAATGGGCGCAGATCCCAATGGAGGCAAAAGAGCAGCTAAGAAAAGAGTGGGGAAATCCCTTTGGCGGCAAAGCTCCTCAGGATTTATTCAAAGAATTTTCCGAGAAATACAGGGACTATCAATCCCCTTATGGACCTCAGTTTCCCAAGTCCCCCTATGGACCCTTCGATCCGCGTTACGGTCCATTTCAGCCCACAGGGGACGCCGATCCGCTCTCTCCCTATGCCCCCTGGAACAATCGCAATCCTGAGACCGGACAGCCCTACTCTCCCGATGTGATGGCGGCGGCCCAGAGGGAGGGGGTGGACCCATTTTTTATAAATCCAGCTACTGGAAAGCCGTACGCGGGAAGTCCTGACCCTGACGATATAAACCCTGACACGGGTTTGCCTTATCGAATTCCTGCGCTCCCATTCAATCCGTTTCCGGGAGCGCCTGGCGGAGCGATTTCTGTACCGTTGCCCGAGTTTGAGGAACAGCCAATTCCTGGGAGGTGGGAAGTTACATGGACAATTAGTCATCCCAGAGCTAAGCCCGGAACCGATTACTGGGGGACCTCCAACATTCGCCGTTTCGCTGTTTCCTCCGTTGAAAGTCCGGTCGCAGAAATGCGGGACACTGGTCCATTCGGTACGAATGGGCGTCTGATTTGTCTCTTTATTAATGGGAAGCAAGCTGGAGGAACTCTAGATGGATGCCTGGGGGATCGGACATACGACATTGCTTATCAGCACAGTCTATCTGTCGCTCCAATTACGACGACTGTCCCTCGTTCAACCCCTAGTCCGACAGCGAAGCCTCTTGGCTCTCCTGATCGTTCTCAGCCGCCTGCTGCTCCTTCCCCTCAGCATCCGTCCATGCCCGGATCCCCCAGGGGTCCGGCTTCCAACCCCTCCGCGCCGACTCTCCCTACACGGGTGAGTCCCACCGGAGCCAACTCGTCCCCGTCGCCAGCGCCAGCACCGGGCAGCAATCCTGCCTCGTCCCCGTCGCCAGCGCCAGCACCGGGCAGCAATCCTGCCTCGTCCCCGTCGCCAGCGCCAGCACCGGGCAGCAATCCTGCCTCATCACCGAATCCCTTCTCACCAGGATTTTCGCCCTTTTCGCCGTTCGTGCCCGCATCAGGGCGAAACCCCGGCTTTATGCCGTCCGGCTCTCCGGGTGGCTCCCGAAATCCTGCGGGTTTCACCCAGACACCAGTCAACCCGAATACAGTCCCGAAACCCGGTCCAAACCCAAACCCAAACCCAAACCCAAATCCCACTACAAGCTGTGGTTATAAGGAGGATGAAACCCAGCCTACGGCGGTTGATTATGTGACTGTTTCCCCGATTGGACGGACTAAAACCCCGAAGGTTATTCAGGTTCACGAAAAAATGAGTGAGGCTACAGCCTTGCAATTCAAGGTTTTAGGCGAAATGCGGGAGAGTTTGGACAAGATTGAGAAAAATACGAAGGTTAGTAAGGTCATGCATGTGATAACCATGGCGACCACAATTCACAACGCTCTAATGTTGTCTAGGGAAATCGCCGAAACCCTTGGCAACGTTACATCCATGGCGTTTACTGCGGTCGGAAGAATGTCCGGCGTTGTGGGTGAGTCTGAATTTGTTAATGTCAATGAAATTCTTGGGGGGGAATTCAATAAATTCATGGAGGCAATGCTTGGGAAGGAACTCTGGAGCGGAACTAAAGAATCCTGGCTGAAAGCTAGTCGTATCTATCAATCGGGGGCGAATATCGTCAATTCAGTTCGGGATATTGCAGATTCAACGCGCGATATCGGGGAATTCACCGCCCAAAACGTCTCCAAGATTGGGAATGCCCTTCGTAAATTCCGTGTCGTTGGGTGGGATGCTTACGGGACTATGGATGAGGATGTTCGAGCTAAATCCAAATTTTTTAGGAATATGGATAGGGCGATCGAAAAAGGCGAGAGGCTCGAAAATGCTGCATCTTCACTCGGTGGCGTCGCGGGCAATGTTCTATCAATTCAGGACGAAATCAAGGAAATCAAGGAGAATCGCGACGCATTCAAAAAAGGGATTGCCGAATGGGGCAAGAAAGACGAAACGGCGCAGAAGAAGGCAGAGGAAGCCTCTAAGGTTGATGAAGGGCTGGAAGAGGGGGACTTGAAATGACCGATCGCACAAGACAGTTAGTGAATGCCCTAAGAATCATTCACAACAAGTCCTTGAACACTTATTTTACTGAACTCAGAAAGAGGAAGAAGGACGCTAAAGCCCCGTCCCTTGAGCAATTCAAGATGGCTCTTAGGATTACGCCGAATGATTCTTTGCTCGAAATTTCAAATAAACAAATGAGTTTCGATGCAATTCGTAGCGCGGGGCAAATCCCAGTAGCATCAGTTCCCGAATGGTGGTCGCAGAGGGCTGGGGCGAACATTCCACAGCTTGCTGTAATCTTCCGTCCTCCGGGTGGCACATCCTCCTACACGATGCACATCCCCCATTATCGAAAGAGTGTCAGGAATCCTAAAATTCCTGCCTACAACAAAGGGAATTGGCGTGGGGAATGGATCTTGACAGATGGCACTAAATTCGTGATCAATGCAGCCTCCGAGTCGGAGGCGAATAAGATGTGGCGCTCGGTTAAACAGTACATCGATCCCTCTTATTTGAAAAATGTTCAGGATTTGAGTAAGCCAACTAATGCCAAATTCAAAAAAATCAAAGTTGAACCGCTCTACGCAGATTTTTACGCGTTGGGCTTGAAGGGTGGCGGGGCGGATTGGAGGGCGTATCTGTAGCAATTTTGACAAGTACGGGATTATATTCCCGTAGTCTCGGCACTATTGCGGTCGTTTTGCATTGCTGGTTAGTCTGTCGTGTGTTCGAGTTTATACATCACGATTGAGGTTCTACCTATGGCGGCTCCTGCTACTGGGATCGACGCGCTCCCCACTTTAGAAGCGCAACTCCAGCGAATCATCCTGATCGCTAACGAACGTGAATTGTCTATGCCTGTTGAATCTCGGCTGAATAATTTCGGCGTCACGTATGACTTTGAGGCTCTTACTGCCAGTTTCACGATCTCGGCGATGCCAATCACGATCGCAACGACTGCAGGCGGAAAACTGGAAGTAACGCCTACCGCTTTCCCGGCTCTTCCGTAGGGTTTTCGTAGCTCTATTAGGAGGAACCAAAAAAAATGCCCAAAATCCCTAAGGGGACCCCACGAGTAGCCGTCACCTGGGGGACCGACACTGTAACGACGTCAAAGGACGGCAAGACGAAAAAAACCAAGAAGGTTGTCACTTCGATGGTCTTCGAGAACATCGTCAAAATTTTCAATCTGCCTAAGGCTGCTGGCGCGGCTGGCGTGAAAACAAAGACGATCACGACCAAAAAAGGACCGAGAAAGGTCATCGATGGCGCGGCTACATCTAGTGTTAGCCCTAAGTACATCATGGCTTCTACCGGAGCTTTTGATGTGTCTGGAAAAGACCAAGGGTCTATGCTCTGGCACCGTATCCCTGTGCCTGCATCAATTTCCTTGGCGGATATTGTGGACACACTGAAGGCTACCGGTAAGGTCTATGCGGTGAAGTGGCCACGGGGAAAAACCTACATCATCAGTACCGATCGCGATAGCGAGCCGGGCGGATCGACCACGAAAGGCGCTAGCCGATAGATAAGCGAGGGTTAAGCGGTGCCTAGTACGGATTTATCAAGCCAGAAATGGGAGCTTAGAGGTTCTCTAAATCTCAACAGGTTTACTAAGTCAGGGGCGATTCGAATCCCTGGCACCTACCAAAACTCTCTGCTTAAGGTGGAGGTCAGGCTTAGAGGTCTCCGGGCTTCCTGGAATCAATTGGGCTATCTCCACCAGACGCACGCGGGAGCGACTCATCCGAAGGGGCACTATCTGTCGGTTCATGACCAACTACTGCAGTTAGCAAATCTATCCCCCTATCGGGTCTTCATCCAATTAGTCCCCTGGGTTATTCGCGAGACTCAGTCCGGACGGCTCACGGGGTCTCTGCGGTTCTATGAGTCGGGGACAAAACTTTCAAACGCAGACCTATCCAATCTTGATTCTTTTCACAGGCAACAAATGAGCTTAGTCAATCCGATCACAGTCAACTTCCCCCCTGAAATGGACAACAGCACCAAATTCAGTCGCCCGATCGCGGCGTCTTTGGTTGCTGGTGAGTCCTACGCGCTTGCCCCGGTCAACGACAACCGTACCGGCATGGTGTTACGCAACCCCGGCGCGTTTGACGTGTATCTCTGCCTGTCTGCGACTGCTACCGCAGCCAGCGCGATCGCAGTTCTGGAACCCAATGGATTCTATGAACTGGCACCGGCTGACTATAACGGCGCGGTTTCCGTGATTTGCCCGGCTGGTGCTGGGGCGATCGCTGGTTCCGAAATGGCATCCGTCAGCTTCTCTGGATCTCAGTCGGAATGGGCTGCATTAAGCGATTCGGGACGATCGGTAGCTCTCCGTAACGGTAGTTTGATGGTGTCTCAGATCGGTAGTCAGATCGTTGAATTTGACGCGTTCCGGGATACCGTTGGTGGTGCTGTCGGCGGCATCCTTGAAGCGGTCGTGCTTCCCACTGGCGTTTTCGGAGCAAAAACCGCAGAAGGCTACTATTACGCGTCGGTTAACAACTGGTCTGCTGTCGCCTACTCTGCTGCTGAGTATGACGCGGCTAAGGCTCAACCTGGTGCAGCAATTCTCTAGTTAGTCGGTTGATGGGGCGATCGCGGTTTGATATCGACCGCGATCGCGGGAAATCAGAGCATCTATCCTGGCAGTCCGTCAGCTTCCTATGAACAACTACCCACTTCTTTATCGAAAGACAATGGCTCTCTCACCCTCTCAAATCGAGGCGCTGGTTAACTATTTGGGAGCTGCGTCCGTCGTGTGCGGCGGGATTGGCTCTCTGAGTGCCCTAGGCGTTGACTTCATGCGTCGTCGCGTGCGTGCTAAAGCGGCAGAGTACGCCGCTTCGAACGCCTTCACGATCCTCAGAGAGGATCAGAACGAGACTCATGGGGTATTGCAGGAGTTCATCAAGGAGTATCGAATCGATCGACAAAAGCAGCGAGAAGAAAATCTCGAACTAGTTCAGCGTGTGGCAAAACTGGAGGCCAAGATCGATGCTTAGAGCTTGGGTGGGGCGGCTTGCTCTCCACTATTGCCGTGAAATCCTTTATTGCGAGCGTGAGGCGGCGATCGTAGCCCGAAACACCCTAAAGATGGGGCGAAACGGCATGATTCCCCTGGAACAGGCTGTCGATCGCACAGTGTCGAGTCTGGAAATCCAGATTAGAGCGCTAGAAAGTCTGATGGGTCTTTCGTCTGATGACTAGCTGTGCTATATCTAAAGGGCACCTCAATATGCCTTGAGAAAGATTTGGCTAGAGGATTGAAAATCCTCGTGTCGGGAGTTCAAGTCTCCCTCCTGGCATACCTTACAGTAATTTTTTCTAACAAAAAACCCCTCCATCTCTGGAGGGGTTTAGCTGTTTTTTGGATCGGTTAGAAGTCGGGTGCCTCAATCATTCTATTCCTTGAAGCGTAGAATGTATGTATCACTCCCGGCGTATTGCCGGAAAGATAGGCGACGTCTGCAACGGAATAGCCATTCTCTAAGGCTTGCGTGATCCATGTGTGCCTGCAGTGGTACTGGGAAAGCACTTGGGCAATTGCCCCATCTTTAAGTAAGCGCTCTAGATGGGGTTTCCAGTGCTTCGTCTGGAAGTATGCGTAATTAAAAGACTCTCCTTTCAAGCCCTGAAACAGTAGCGTTTCAGGGCTTTCCCGTTTTGTCTGCAATTCCCAGAGTAGTCGCCTGAGTTTTTCGCCTACTGGGAAGGTGCGACCGGCGGATTTGGTGCCCTGCCCCTGGTGAGTGTCGCAGCGCAAGGATGCAACAAATTCAAGGCTCTCAAATTGTGGGTGAATGTGCTTCCACCTCATAGCAGCAGCTTCGGAAGGGCGACAGCCTGTGTAGAACAAGAATTTTACCCATGGTGAATAGAAGCTATCCCAGCGATCGAAGTGGGTGATTATGGTGGTCTTTTCCTCTTGAGTAAAGGCTTTATATTCGCTTCTGGATTGTTTCTTGGGTTGAAAATACCGGGTTAACCCTTCGAATGGGTTATGTGAGTGAAGTCCCTCGCACTTTGCCCATTCACAAGCCGCATTGAATTGCTGGATTCTTCGGCGCGCGGTTTCGTGAGAATAGTGCTGGTTGCACCAATTCTTTATCTGGATTGAAGTATTGAATTCTGGGATTTTACGGGCTATGAACCGCTCAACTTTTTGGTAATCCCATTCGTGGGTAGAAGGCGAGATTTGTGGTCGCCGAAACTTCGAGTAAGCCTTCCAGATCGTCAGCAGCTTGGTTGTCGTTATGTCCCTTCGGATGCTCACCATATCAAGCTTCCCCTAAAAACTCGGTGAGAACGATCGGCATCTTGTCCTTTCCAGGTGACCCCTTCACCCTCACATCAGCATGGAACCGCCCCAACACCTTCCAGCGGAACCCACGAAACTCGATGACATCAGGACTCACAGGCACGGTGTAGAAGCGAAGGATTCTATCCCCTTCGATTGCCCTAAGAACACTCTTAGGTGTCGCATCTCTTGCCTCATCGGGGAACTCGAATCGGACGAGTAGCGGGGTGAGAATAGCCTTGATTCTGACGGTCTCATACTGCGGCTCTGTCGTTAGTTCTCTCAGCTCAGACATGGGTATTTTCTAATAGTTTAGGTGATGGATTGTTTGTCGTTGGAATGCCAGCGAACCGTCAGCGAACTTTTCAGCGAACCGACCAGCGAACCGACCGGCGAACCGTCAGCGAACCCGGCGAACCCTGTTAGCTCGTTGTTCGCTGGCATTCTCGCAGGTTGTTCGCTGGTTCGCTGGAAAAGTTTGCTAGGGGGTTTTACTGTTTCCTGAGGGACTCGTAGGCGTCCTCAGAAATTTGTTTCAGATAGCCTTGATTGACTCCAAAAATAAGCACCGTTTTGATGCCCTCTTTGTAGTTGTCATAGTTGGGAATCTTCGACTTCAGAACGTCCTCAGGAATCTTGCCCTTAGCCTTCATCGCGTCACTGATTTGTTTCAGCGATCGCGGGTCTTTGCCATCGAGGTAGTCCCACACAGTAGCCACTAGCGGATAGTCATCCAAGCCGTCAGGTCTCTCGACGATGGCGGCGGCTTCAACTTCGATCGCGGTTTTGTCGTCGTAGTACTCCCATCCACCGTGTTGGTTTCGTCCTAGCGAGCCTTTGGGTTCATCATCGTAGTACTCCCATCCACCGTGTTGGTTTCGTCCTAGCGAGCCTTTGGGTTCATCATCGTAGTACTCCCATCCACCGTGTTGATTTCGTCCTAGCGATCGGTTAGGCGCTGATGATTTGTTCGCCGCGTAAAACTCGGGAGAGTTGTTGGCTACCACATAGGCGGTTTCATAGTCGTTCGCCATGTTTTCCCATCTTGCTTCTTCACGCGCGGCTTCCAGGTCAAGGTCTCTTGCAAATATTCGGATACTTCCGGTTTCTCCGTTCTGTATCAATACGCTGTAGCCACCCTTTGAAGGTGAAGGCGATCGAGTCTCCGGCGCTGGCGAAGTTTTCCCAAGGTTGTTCCAATCGGCGTTGTCCCGATCGAACCCGCTGTGATTTTCTAACCGAGCCATTGGATACCATCGCTTAGTCTTGCCGTCGTAGCAGGCACGACCGACCGGGCTTGCCTGCATGAGGCTCTCGATCGTCTCCATTCCACCCTTAGGCGCGGTAATGGCTTTGGTGGCGTACAGCCCTTCGATCGCCCCTGTGTTGTCTGGAGAGACCAGCGCAATAATGCGAGTCGTACTTAGTCCACCGCTGGTCAGTCCCAAGTCTGTAAGGTTTGCGCTTTGACTCATGCCCCAAACCCAGACACCCGACGAGGGACCGAGGGAAAGGTGGGTGGCCAGGAAACTTTGGAAATCAGTCAAGCAGGGAAAAGGTTCTTCATCCTTCGGTGCCCGTGGGCTGTGCTGACTCTTCAAGACAGTGACCGTGGCGTAAAGCTCATCCCAGATGAGGAGCTTCGGGCTATCCATCCGGCGGAAATCATCAATACATTCAAGCATCCACTCAGCAGCCGATCGCGGGTGAGTTTTGAGGATAGGCTTGCTCTCGAAGATGTCCACCTGAGATTCCCAGTACCCGCGCTCCTTTGGGTCTCCCTTCGGGTCTACCATCATGATTTTCACGTTGGGATATTTGGCGCGGAATGCCCGGATCGCGTTGCTGATGTTCATGCCCTTGCCAGCGCCGGGCGTGCCGAAAATTAAGGCACTTTGGGGATTGTTGCCGAGGTCGGTTGCGATGTCTCGGGGTTCGATCGCAGCACTGGACATCGAGGGCGCGGCGGCGATCGCCTTCACCTCCCCATCAACAGTTACAGCGGGCACATCAATCACCCCGCCCCCTTCAACTGTCTCCGATGCCACTGGCTGTTCACCCGTGCGCTCGTCGTTGCTGTAACCTTGGTCAGTGCTTGCACAGTACTTGAGGTCGTTCAGTGCAGCGAATCCGACGATCGCGGCACCGGGCAAGCCTAAAGCCGCCATCGCGATGAAGCCACCGACGAGGCTAATCACGCCGATGATGCTGCGATCGTGGGTGACATGGGCAAGCAGTAGGGGAGATTGCCCAAAGTCTTCGCAAAGCTGAATTTTTGGGGCTTCTGATAGTTTTTGAAGTGCGGACATTTACAAACCTCCGAGGGTAGGAAGACATTGAAAAACCCCATCCGGTAAAGGACGGGGTTGATTGAGAGTGATTAGCGGTTAGACGGCAGACTTAAGTTTTTTATCGATCGCCCATAATCGAGTGATTAGAAACACAACCGCTTCAGCTCCGAGTACCGACAGAAGAAAAACGCCTGTCCCTTGCCAGTCAATTAGGTTCATATCGAATTTGGGGAAGTCCTGCGCAACGGCGCTCCACCCGCCTTGATACGTCGGATAGCGAATCCAGCAAACCGTGAAATCAATGACGTAGGCGATCACCCGAAGCAATAGCAGGTTATCCAAAATCTCGCGGGGAATCTTCTTCCCGATCGCAGTATCAAGCAGGAAGGGCAGATTCTCGAAGCCATTCACGATACCCCACAGTCCGATTGCTAGGATGACGGCACCATTCACAATGCACCATAAAATCAAGCCTCCGAGATACGGGATTGCCACAAGCGTGTCTTGAAAGGGAATCACCCGTACTTCCTTGGCACCAGCGGCGGCCACTTCTACCCATGGCTGAATGTTCAGTACCAGTAGGAAGCCCATCACGATCGTCACGAATCCAATCATCAACCGGATCGCAGTCTTGACGCCGGGACTGAATTCAAATTGCGGTTTACTCCATTCGGGCTTGGGGCTGGGATTCTTTGCGGTATTAACGGGCATGGTTGATTCTCCTATTTGATTTTCAACAGTTTTTTGTAGGCGGGCATGTCGGATTCGTTCACGCGGGCAAGGTCGGCGATCGCCCCGTTCTGGTCAGTGATTCCGGTATCACCTAACCGGCTGCATACATTGGCTTTCGGTCTCACCGGTCGGCTCAAGGTCGTGTCTATGACTGCTTGCCCCTCCGTCAGATATCCATCCTTGCCTGTGGCTTTATCCACAATGAGGATGCAATTCTTCGCCCGTTCTAGCGCCACTTTCGAGAGGTCTTGAGCCTCGCGGGCTTCCTGTCGATTCTGCTTGACTCGATCGCTATGGGCAGTTTGAGCGACTTTCTGTTGATTGCCTTTCTCGATCGAGAGCCGAATGTTTTCGCCATTCCCCAAAACGAGTAAGCCGATCGCGGCGGCGAATAGTCTTCCGGTTGTAATCATGATTAGTCCCTGTGCGATTGAATTTTGAAAAGTAGATGCACCCTGAGACGGTTAAAGGCTGGCAGCGATCGCCTTTACAAGCGTTTGCATATTAGCGATCGAGTAATGCTCGGATGCTGCGTTGATGACGGTTTCGGCATTCTCGCTAAATTTGAATCCAGTCCCCTCCATCCACCATGCGAGCGGCGGACATTCGGACACGGCGTCATCGTCGATCGCGGCACTCATCCATCCCGTTAGGCAGCAAATAACATCGAGTTTGTCGATCGGCGACATCCACCCGAAGTACAGGCGATCGGGCGACTTTGAAAAATCCCAATTCCAGATCATGATTCCCCCTAATGAGTGTCAGAGTAGGCAGCGATCGACGTCAACCCCATCAGGAGCAACTTGGCATCACGGCGGCTAATCCCATCAAGGATTTCTAGAGAATGCTCTGTGACTGCATCCCAGCTCATTTTTAAGCTTTTACGGGTTTCATCCATTCTCACCAGTCCGACATCATGCCCGTCTTTCGGGTGAGTAAGCGACAGTTCCGCCGATAGCACGGTGATTAAGTCCCACAGATTTTCGTGGGTAAAGCTTTCCATCCGTTCGCCTGCAAACTCAAATAGCTTGTGGATTTGAGTATTGTCGGGGTGGTAAGTCGGTGGCTTGTGTGACATGATGTCTAGGCTCCTAATTAGTTGATTGGTGGGCATTTGAAAGGCGATCGCATTCTTTCTCAGGGACGGCGATCGCCTTTCTGCGTTTTGGGTCTTTCGTGCGAGTGGATTTGGAGGTCATGCCGTGGGAGAAAACCACAAATTCCCACGGCGTGAAGAGTTCAACTTGTTGGTTCATTCGTTCATTGCTCAAAACTCCACCAAACCTTCCATTTCATCCTGTGGTTCTGATTCCGTTGAATGGGCGATCGCCTGACCAACAGAAGGGGGAACATTACCGACTAGCCAACAATTCAAAATGTGCTCTAGAGCATCAATGGGCTTTTCACTCCCTAATTGATTGCAGACGCTTTGAATAAGCGATCGGTGTTGTGCCTTGGAAATCGTGACCCGCATTAATTCACCCCTCGCAATGCAACCATATACAATCCCTTGGCATTCAGCCATCGGGCATTTTCAGGTACCGTGATACCGCGTTTTGCTAATAGGTTTTTAATGCCGGGCAATTGACTTCCTCCGCCGACAGCGATTACCTCAGTAGCACTCTGGATGCGGGTTTCAGCAGCTTTTGCAAACGGCTTTAAACCGGCTTCAAACCATTTCGGCAATTCTTGAATGTATGCCTCCTTGAAGTTCCAATTATCGCTACGAGTGCCATAACTGAAATCGCCTTTTTCAATACCCTGACGAATGAGATGACGATCGCCCGGCTTCAACAATTGCTTACGAACTAAATCATTATTTGCAATTGCATCAATGAGCTTTTCCACCCCGGCATTCGGTTCATAATCACGATGCGACAGATGCAGTCCGTTGAATGCTGAAACAATGCTTGTGCCATTGCCTAAATCAAACACCAAAGCATTAGTGAAATCAAACCCAGACTTCAGCGCCACGGCAACACCGGAACCCTCCTCTAAAACCTTATCGACTCGGATTGTGATGATTGATTCTTTGCCATTCATTCGGACTTTATGAGTGCCTTCTAGCG
>JBOFTL010000858.1:0-5213 GCA_051652045.1 Microcoleus sp.
CGTTTCTACCGGAGTTGTGGTGATGGGAAGCGATATCGGCAGTCGCGTTCCCCTGATTAAAACTATGGTGCAAGCAACTGACCAAAAATTATCAATTCAAGGAAGTTCTTTAAAAGGCTGCATTCGATCGGTTTACGAAGCAATTACTAACAGCACTTTGGCAGTAGTTACTCCAAGATATAGAGACAAAATACCGCAGGAACGTTTGCCTTGCAAAAAGAAAGACGAACTTTGTCCGGCAAGTCAAGTATTTGGCGCTTTGGACTGGCAAGGATTAATTGAATTTAGCGATGCGAAGTGCGAAACAAGTGGTTTTGCAACTGGGTTTATGCCATCTTTATATCGTCCCCGCCCGGACCAAAGTGCGGCGTATTTTGACAGTCGGGGAAAAGTAGCAGGACGCAAGTTTTACTATCATGCAATTCGGGCGATCGACAAAGGTCAAGATCGCGGAATTACCGTTCAACAAGCTGCTAAAGAGTATACTTTCAAAACACAGATCCAATTCAAAAATTTAACGCCAGCAGAGTTAGGAACGCTTTTGATTGTGTTG
The DNA here is from genome assembly GCA_051652045.1 of Microcoleus sp. Taxonomy (GTDB): domain Bacteria; phylum Cyanobacteriota; class Cyanobacteriia; order Cyanobacteriales; family Microcoleaceae; genus Microcoleus. The sequence goes on from JBOFTL010000858.1 coordinate 554, forward strand.
GGACAAGATCCGAAATGTCCGATCGCCCTGAAAGTTGGCGGTGGCAAGCCGATCGGTATGGGAACGATGACTGTAACGGTAACAACAGCACAGGTATTGCAGAATAAAGGAGATTTGGTCGATCGCTATTCTTCCTACAATCCTCCCGAATCTGAAAGCATGAATGACACACAATTGCAAGAATTTATGCTTGGAAATATTCTAGCTGCTCGTTCGAGTTTAGTGCAAGCAACTCAACTGCAACAAATTGTTGAAGTGTTGAAATATCCGACCGATCGCGAGCCTCCTTCGGGAATGTATTGATGCGATCGAACTTATTCGATCGCTACACAAAGCAAGTCGGCACGGACTTTCGATCGAGTAAGTGAAATTAAATTAATATCATTTGCGGTTGTTTGTAAATGATTTAACCGCAGAGGACGCAGAGGGCGCAGAGGAGGAGAAGAGAGAAAAATAAATAATTTAGATGATAACGGATTTGCTCCGAACTGATATTTTTGTCTAACAAGTGGAATTAAATATGACTTATATTTCTGGATCGATCGCTGAAGAGCAATGGGAAATTGCCCACGCGATCGCGCAAACTCTGGTAAAAGATGAGACTGATGTCAATGAATTTGGAAAAGCGACCGCCTATCTGCGCAATGCCGTTAATCAAGAGCGAACTGATGCCAATTCGCGGTTTTTCAAGTACCTTAAAACCCTTGTCAGTCATGGCAGACAAATCGGACATAGTGGCAAAACAACAGATTATTACCGCAGTATCGATCGAGCTTGTAGCGATTGTCTTAAAGGTTTTCAAGGAGATGCGATCGCCCTGCTACAAATTTTAGGTTGGGCGTCTCGTTTGATGCGTTATTACAAAGAAGCCGGGCCGATCGGAGAAGTTGCAGCACCAGTTTTAGAGTCAGCGAGACAAGTGGAAATTGCTAAAGCAATTAGCAGTCATGAGTTTGCGATCGGTCAAATTGTCGAAGCCAAAGTTACTGCTGTAAAAGGTAACAAAGTAACGTATGAAATTCTGGGAACTATCAGGCTAACTGAAAAAGAACCGAAAAAAGCACCATCCCTCTCTGAAGGACAAGTGGTGAAAATTGAGGTTTTAGATCTTAAGGAAGATAAGAGTCCCAAGAAAGTCAAGTGTGCGAACTAACAACCAGGCTGTTGATACTACTTGACTCACTTGAAACCAGGTTTTTTACGAAAATACTGTATTTCAGCCTTAAATCTCGTAAACTGCTCGATTTCTTTGGTATGAAGGTGTAAGTCCTCTACTACAAAATTTCCTTGCATTAACTATCCTTTGCCACTACAATATTAATTGTAAATGTACAAAGGAGCCACTATATGCTTCAAAAAGAAAAATCTCACTCTAACAAATTTGACTATTACTCAGCATTGAACCGTCCGGAGTCCGCTCAAAGCAAAGTCAAGCAGGGGTATTGTGTAGCTCACTATACAGTTTCCTGGGTAAAGGCTGTTCCAGGCTACTCTGTCTCATCACAGATGTCGGAATACCGACTTGTCGCCTAACAGAAAACGGCGCAGCTTAATTAATTAGCTGCTAAAAGCAGCCCATTGTGTAAGTTAGCGTTTGCCTAGAAACTAGGAACTCATTATATCAATACATCCAGTTCCTAGTTTTAAAGAAAACCCAAGAAGTTGTGATAGTCTTTGTAAGACCATACCTGAGGATGACACAAATGAACGATCGAGAAAAAAATAAAGTTTATCTGGTAACTGGTGTAGTAATAGCTATTGACGATAGCGATGGGATATTAATCGCAGGAATGTTATCCGATAGTCCTTTTACTGCTGAAGATACAGAGCCAACACAGACAAAAAATTTGGTAGGCAGTTTTGCTTTCACCAGGCAAAAAGCTGAATTTCTCAGAGATCGTCTCAATGAATTTTTGCAGGAATAGACAATGACAGCAACCAGAAGCTTAAAAGAATTTCCCAATTCGATATCGAATCCTGAAAGTTGGAAAGTATATCAATACTCCCCTTCGACTCTGGCACGAAGTCAGTCATTGAAGTCTCTTACCGCTCCTGTTGAAGTACACAAATTAGTGCAGGAATTGGCGAAGGTGGATGGTGTAGCCAAAGTTAGAGCTATAGCTTCTAGACCGGAAGAAATTCACTGGATTGAGTTTGAATTAGAACTGCACCCAGAAACAGAGCTAGATGATGAAACTTGGGAAAAAATCCAAGATTTAGTAATTGATTGTGAATGGGATTTGCGGAATAAAACAAATGAAAAATGGTACTTTGATGAAAAAATCGTGGAGAAGTTTTTCAGAATCCAAAACGGAGCAAAAGTAATTGCTGTTTCAGGAATAAGTTTGTCACGTTCTACAAGCTACTACAATCAAGTGAGATCGAGTCATAATTTGTTTGTGGTAGTCTGAAGTAAATGAAATTACCGAACAAACTAGAAAGTAGCTGTTGATTTTTATGCCGAGCGAACAGTCCCATCGCGAACAAGCTAAGTATAACGAAGAGGCGGCACTTAGTATCCGAGATAATTCTCCTGACTGGGCAGTCACAATGTGTTTCTACTCAGCTTTACACTGCGTAGCAGCTTATGCCCAGCTTCAGGGAGACGATCTAAAACAAAAATATCCAGGTTACGATAAACCACACGAGCGCCTGTTTGATTATGTTCGCGATCTGGCTGCAGCTCGGCAAGATAGAGATTTGGTGATGGCTTATAAAAATCTGAAAAAAGCCAGTCAAACAGCGCGATATTTAACAGGTATAGAAATGAATTCTAGAGATTATTATAAGAGCCGACACAAAAAGAATGAAGTTGACAAATCTTTTGACAATTTGGAAATAGTTAAACAGCGACTAAATCGTTAACTAAACGAGCAAAAATTCAGAGGCTAACTTCCACATACTTGACTGTTGAAAGATATCGAGATATACTAATAATGTTTGGGCAAGAGTTTCTCAAGCGCAACATCAAAAAATTGCAAACTCCCCTCACGGGGACGGAAACTAGCGTCCGTAATGCTGCGTAATAGTCAAATTTGTTTTGACAGTTGCTCAGACTTCCCCGCAAGGGGACTTGAATTTATTAAGCTAATTGCTTCCCATACTTTTTAAAATGCCTGCTCGCCCTTTTTCAATCCTCCATTCCGTCAAGGGCGAATTGCATTTTTTGTATTTTATATTAATGATTTAGACAAATTTTTCGCAGCAATAAATTACGTATTTCAGCAATGCGAATTACTACTTAATTTTGATAAAGTACAGACAGATATAACCTAAAAACCGAAAAGCGATCGCACTCTACCCTCACTCCCCATACACCGTTACAATCACTTCCCGCTGGCGCGATTTTATGTCGCATTCTAGGTGAAAAATTTGCTGCCACATCCCCAATATTAACTTACCATTACTTACAGGAACCGTGAGTTCCGGTCCCAGCCAAGTTGCTTGCAAGTGCGAATGTCCGTTACCGTCGTGCCAAGTTTGTTCGTGAAAATAATCCCGACTCGGGGGAATTAATTTATTCAAAATAGCAGGTAAATCTTTTTGCAATCCCGGTTCAAATTCGATCGCACCAATCGCTCCGGTACTGCCGACGTTAAATATATTAACCATCCCCACAGAAATGCCGGATTTTTTCACAATTTTACTGATTTGTTCGGTAAGATCGTGCATATCACCGTGACCTTTTGTCGGGATAGTAATTTGTTCTTGATGCACCATTTATTTAGCTCCTCACTGGTAAAAATATAGATTGGTGGGGCGATCGAATGATTTCAAATTTTACCGATCGACTACGTGTTTCTACAATGTGAATTTACAGCAGATTCCACCCTTTATTAAGTACACTCACCGATCGAACTATTCTCTCAAGGACACGGCAGTGCCGTGTCCCTACTTACTTACTCTGTGTATCTCAGTTACATCAAAAAAGCTGTATCTTAAATCGCCCACATATAGCTCGAAAAATCGCAAAGTCAATAAACTTACCGAAAATTGCGGATTGACTTCAAGCGATTAAAGGCTAAACTAAACACAGCTTTACCAAATATAGCGATCCTAAATCATTTGTGAAATTCTTCTTACTCCCTCCCCTTAGTAAGGGGAGGGTTGGGGTGGGGTCAAAAATTTACGACTCCTGCAAGGATTGCTATATTCAGGGTTTCGTACTCCCCGCCCTTGTCAGCAGATTGTTTTTAGAAGTCAGCGAGTGCGTAGCAGGGGGTTAAATCCCCGTATTAAAAACCTCGCGCTTCAACTGTCAACTGTTTAACATCATATCCTCTACCCGTTCATGAATATCGCTTATTTAGTCAACCAATATCCCAAAGTCAGCCACAGCTTCGTCCGCAGAGAAGTTCTAGCAGTCGAAGCTTGCGGCCTCAAAGTCGCCCGCTTTTCCATCCGTTCTTGCGAAGCCGAACTTGTTGACAAGGGCGACAAACAAGAGCAAGAATTGACTAAAGTAATTTTAGGCGTTGGAGTCAAAGGCTTAGTATTAGCTTTACTCCGCGTTGCTGTCGCTAAACCAGCTCAATTTCTCGAAGCTTTGCGATTAACATTTCAAGTGGGCTGGCATTCGGAACGTGGAATTATATTGCACCTAGCTTACTTAGCAGAAGCTTGCGTGCTGTTAAATTGGTTCGCAGAACAGGAAATAGCC
>JBOFTL010000859.1:0-2205 GCA_051652045.1 Microcoleus sp.
AATTTTTCCATGAGGGGTCAAGCCCCTCTATGCAGTTTTGTTAAAAAATATGACTTAAATCGCATCAGTGTTTTCACGACCGTATTTTCGACGGCAAAATAAAAACGATCAAAAAATAGAGAGTTACCTAAGTAACTCTCTTTGCCATCAGGGTGCATCTACATAACATAATGTAGCAACTTTTCCGTGAGGGGTCAAGCCCCTCTATGCAGTTTTGTTAAAAAATATGACTTAAATCGCATCAGTGTTTTCACGACCGTATTTTCGACAGCAAAATAAAAATGACAAAAAAATAGAGAGCTACTTAAGTAACTCTCTTTGCCATCAGGGTGCATCTACATAACAGAATATAACACGTTTGACTTGAGGGGTGAAACCCCTTTTTGTGAAGATACAGTGAAAAAACGGTATCAAGCTTTAAAGTTAGCGTAAAGAACTCCGTCTCAGAATTCAGAGCAACAGCGGGAAACTCAGAATTATTCTCCGCACGCGAGCATCCCTATTAGTCCTGGACGCACTCTGGGCGAAAGTATCGTATAGAATCGGTGCGTCCAGGACTGTGTTTGTTGTCAATTGTCAATTGTCAATTAACAAAATACCTCACTTACCTGAGAATGGCTGCTGTCCCGCTTAAGCAAACTTAATTTTCAAATAATCTTCCTCCATTTTCGCCCCCGAAGGTTGCAAAGCTGCTAAAGCCTGCGGCAAAACCATATTTCGGCGGTGATTGCCAATCCGAACGTTTAACTCATCTCCCGTTTTGCTCAACTGAATTTGATCCTTAGCAATTCCCGGCAAATACAATTCTAAACTGTACAGATTGTTTTCCTGAACAATTTTTACCGTAGTTTCTTTGTAATAAACTTGACTCGGATCTTCGCCAGCATAAAGCGTTTCTTTCAACCGTTCCAAAGCAGGCAAACCGCACATTTCCTCAGAATAAAGCGGAATTTCTTTCACGGGCAAAGGTCTAAAATTATCGTGAATTTCCTGCTTGTATTGCTGCTGGCTTTCTTTCCAGCGTTTGAAAAACGGATCGGTTACTTCTTCCGGAATAATCCGGTTGGCTACTACTAAATCTGTAGCCACATTGTACAAACTCAAATAAGCGTGAGCTCGCAGCGATTCTTTAATTACCATTTTTTCAGGATTGGTAACTAATCTCACAGAAGTTACAGTATTATCGGTTAAAATCTTTTCCAAAGCTTCAATTTGTTCGTAGAATTCGTAAGGCGCATCCATCACCTCTCTGTCAGGTAGGGAAAAACCGGCTATGGGTCGAAAAATCGGTTCTACTAAAGGTCTTAAAGCTGCAGAGATGCCTTGCAAAGGCTTGTAAAATTTCCTCATGTACCAGCCGCCAACTTCCGGCAAACTTAGCAATCGCAATGCCGTACCCGTCGGCGCAGAATCGATAATTAACACATCATAAATTCCCTCATCGTAATGCCGTTTCATCCGCACCAAACCGAAGATTTCATCCATTCCCGGCAAAATCGCCAATTCTTCAGCTTGCACGCCGTCGAGTCCCCGCGCCTGCAAAACTTGGGTAATGTAGCGCTTGACTGCGCCCCAATTGCCTTCTAATTCCATTAGGGCGTCTAATTCTGCGCCCCACAAATTCGGCTTTACCAGGCGGGGCTCGTGTCCCATTTCTATGTCAAAGCTGTCGGCTAGGGAGTGGGCGGGATCTGTGCTCAAAACTAGGGTTTTGTATCCCAATTCGGCACATCGCAAGCCAGTGGCGGCGGCTACGGAGGTTTTACCGACTCCGCCTTTTCCTGTCATTAATATTAAGCGCATCGATCGTTTAGCTCGCTTGAAAGTTCTTTACTCATTCATTGTAACGGATTGTAACAGAGATTAATTTAGTAGGGAAATTAATTTGGACGATCGACTGTTGGAGATAGCTCATTTCCTGTGATGTGGTGCTTCTTGCTCTTAAATTCAAGACAGCGTATAATTTTACGTCGCTCGGACATCGGGGAGTCTATCGCTTTGGCGTACCGTATTGCTTTTTCGAGAAATAGTCTTTCCCACTTGCAAGGATTTACAGCAAGAGAACAAAGGATTGTTAGAGATGCTCTCGTCCAACAGTTGAGCTATGAACCTACTGTACCTACCAAAAATCGTAAAGAAATGCGCCCAAACTTGCTTGCTGTTTGGGAATTGCGGATCGGCGACTTTCGAGTGTATTACGATGTA
>JBOFTL010000860.1:0-2306 GCA_051652045.1 Microcoleus sp.
ATTTGCGCGCGATCGACTTCTACTGATTTTCCTTCAACATCTAAACTGGAACTGCAGCGCGTCAGAATTGATTCGACGGAACCTTTAACGTACAAAATTTTGCCTGTCGGAGTGCGGTGCAAAGTTGCCATGTATTGAAACTGCGATTCAAAGGGAATTGAATCGAGTCGCGGCATTGATTTTGTCAAAGTTTGCTGCATCAAATCTGCTTTTTTGGCGGCAGCAATTAACGCACCTTCTGTCGGATCGCCGATAACTATCCAATTATCGTCTTTGAATTCGAGGTAAGAATCGTTGCACAGCATTCCAGCTTGCAAACATTCTTGCAAAGTTGGAGTTCGATCGACTGTAATTGGCAGTTGGTTGAGTTGAATTTCGCCGTCGGGATTGTAACCGCTACCGGTGACTGAATAGGATGTACCGCCTGCATAGATTTCTTGTACCGTCATCTGATTTTCCGTCAGAGTGCCGGTTTTGTCGGAACAGATAACTGTCGCGCCCCCGAGGGTTTCTACGGCGGGCAGTTTGCGGACAATGGCGTGGCGGCCCGCCATCCGGGAAACACCGACGGCGAGGGTGACGGTGATGACGGCGGGGAGTCCTTCAGGAATGGCACCGACAATTAGGGCGACGGCGGGTTCGACTGCTTCTGTAAAGGCTGAAACTCCTGGGGGAACCGGCCGCCCCAACCTGACTGCAAAGGTCAAGCTTGCCATTCCCAGCACGAAAAACAGCCAATTTTGACTGAATTGATTGAATTTGCGGGTTAAAGGTGTGGTGAGATCGATGTGGCGGTCTAATAGTTGGGATATCTTACCTGTTTCGGTGTCGTTGGCGATCGCGATTACAATGCCGCTACCTTGACCGAAAGTTACAAAACTCCCGGCGTAAGCCATGTTATCGCGTTCTGCTAGCGGTGTTTCTGCGGGTAAAACTAAGTCTCCCGATTCTCCGAGTTCTTTTTCCACCGCCACGGATTCGCCCGTGAGGCCGGATTCATCGATTTGCAAATCGCGTACTTTAACTAACCGTAAATCGGCAGGTACTTTGTCACCGGAAGTGAGGGTTACTAAGTCGCCGACAACGAGTTCTCGGGAGGGAATTTTTAACTTTTTGCCGCCGCGAATGACTGTAGCTTCTGTGGTAACGGCTTGGGCGAGGGCTTCGATTTTTTTCTCCGCCCCTGCTTCTTGGATGAAGCTGATAGTAGCGTTGATGGTGGTGACGCCCCAAATGATGCTAGCGTTGAGCAATTCCCCGATGACTGCTTTGATTAAACCCGCACTCAGCAAGATAATTAAGAGGGGTTGGTTGAATTGCAAAATGAATTTTAACCATGCCGGTTTTCCAGCTTTCACTACTAATTCGTTGGGGCCGAATTTTTGTTGGCGGCTGGCTGCTTCTGCCGGATCGAGGCCGTTTTCGATGTGGGTGTTTAGAGTTTGTACGACCTTCGATCTATCTAAATAGTGCCAAGATTGTGCAACTGATTCTTTGATGGCTGTTTCTGGCATGGTAATCTCTGAATATTTCTGGATGTTGAATCGGTTTTTAGAGGAAGTGTCAAACAAGAATTTATGGGAAATATCAGTAATTCTTTGAGATTGAGAATTACTGAGTTGAGGTCGATCGAACTCTTGAGTTCTGCCTGTTCGTGTAATTTTCATTACATTTTTTGCAAAAACTGCCTCCACGTCCTTTGTTCGTGCAAAAGTTCGTAGTGCGGACTTAAGTCCGCTCTATGTTGCGGACTTAAGTTCGCAATATAGAGCAAATCTTATTGCGCTCGATCGACCGGATGCCCTAGGAAAGGTAGTTTTAGCAATGCGAAGGCGCATTTTGGATAGCGGATCGATCGGCAGATATTGAAAATATCGATCGCACTAAGTGCTGTTAATTGCTTTAACGAGCTGTGCTTTTGTAAATATTACAACAAATATGTTGTTATAGTGCAATAGGTTTTGGCAATTTATCTCTTAAGACTGATTTTTTGCTGAGGTTTTGTCCGCTAAAAAGGGTAAAAGCCGATCGACTCCTTGACATTTTGCATCTTTTAGGTTATTCTGAAACGCCAGGAAAAGAAAGAAGAAAAAAGAAAAGCACCACACGGATTCGGACGCGGATACACCGATGAAATCGCTCGCGGATCTGATGTCACACCGAATCAGCAGTCCGGATCTTTGACTTTGAATGAAGTGGACTTACTGTAATTTAATTGCTAGATTTAAGTCAATATTTCAAGTTTGGTCGATCGTGTATCCTCGATCTCTCCATCGGGGCGGGCACGGGGGCGCCGCCCCTACAAT
>JBOFTL010000861.1:0-4918 GCA_051652045.1 Microcoleus sp.
ACACTACATTCTATGCCGTTCCCAATCAAGAAACTGTCGCCAAATGGGCAGCCCAAACTCCCCCCAATTTTGAGTTTTGCCTCAAATTACCGCGAGATTTAACCCACATTGGACTGCTAAAACCTTCAATTTCTGGTGCTTTAAGTTTTGTGGAAAAAGTGCGCGGTTTGGATAAACATCTCGGCCCGATTTTTGCTCAGTTGCCGCCCAGTTACGCACCCGCACAGATTGACGATTTAGCAGCTTTTCTAGAAGCTTGGCCGCGCAAAGAGGTACCTTTAGCCCTCGAAGTTCGCCACAAAAATTGGTTTCAAGAACCTCATGCTAGCAATCTGACTGCTCTTTTGGAAAGCTTGCAAGTGGGACGGGTGTTGCTGGATTCGCGCCCGATTTATACTGGACATGATGACCCTCAGTTGGCTTCGGAGCGCAAAAAACCGCAATTGCCAGTACAATTTAGCGTTACCGCACCTTTTAGTTTGATTCGGTTTATTTCTCATCCTAATTTAGCGATGAATCAGCCTTTTATGGAAGAGTGGACGCTGCAAATTAAGCAGTGGCTGCAACAGGGAACGCGAGTTTATTTGTTCGTTCATTGTCCCGTAGAAGATCGATCGCCCCATACAGCCCGCCATTTTCAAGCGTTATTAGAACAGTGCGGCGCACCAGTGGAACCTTTGCCTTGGAATCAGCTAGATTTACCCCCCAATCAACTTAATTTGTGGTGAGTAAGCCTGCAACAATAATTATAACAGAGGTCTATTTTGTAAAATCTCGATCGCGCTACAAATAATTTAGATAAATTTATAGCCCTCAGTACAGAAAAGCTTTCAGGGCGAGCTCATGGATAGCATCCAAGCCACTTTATGAAATTAATATAAGAACTTCACGAATAATTTACAATTGCTATGCTTTCAAGGTATTGTCGATCGCACTTGGTTTGAGTTATAACCGACTCTCAACCTCATCGGTTAGGAGCAACTGCCATGAAATATTTTTCAGTAGTAATGTATTTACTGCGGGAACGGCAACAGTTTTTAGAAGACATCCGCGAAGGAGTCAAACTCAAATCTAAAATTTTTGGCTTGTTGATTGCCAGTACCTTATTCTTGGCCATCTACGGCGCAATTTTGGGGGCATCTAGCACTTGGATGCAGTCTTTGGTTTCCGCAGTTAAGCTGCCGGCACTTTACTTGCTGACGTTGATTATCTGCTTTCCCACGCTGTATTTTTTCAATGTCATGTTCGGTTCCAAAAGAACTTTTGAACAGTATTTGACTTTGTTGATGACAGCAATGGCTTTGATTAGCGTTTTGCTGTTGGGATTTGCACCCGTTAGTTTGTTCTTTTTAATCAGCAGCACCAATTATACCTTTTTTCTGTTGTTGAATGTTGCTATTATGGCAGTTACGGGATTTTTGGGAGTCAGTTTCATTTATCAAGGAATGCACTTCCTCTCGGAACAAGATGCGGAAGGTAAAGATATCAGGATCAATATTTTGCGCTTCTGGTTGGGGCTTTATGCGTTTGTAGGCAGTCAATTGGCATGGACGCTGAGGCCGTTTTTGGGTTCGCCGGGAATGGCTTTTCAACTTTTTCGCAACCGAGAAAGCAATTTTTATCTCAGTTTGTGGGAATCAATTAGGTCGATCGGAGGTTTTTAGTTGCTGCCAAATTAAGGAGATTTTAAATAGTGATGCAACCGGATTTGGAACAGTTAAAAATTAGTGAATCCGAACTGGAGGAGTTGAGCGGTATAGCTTTGAACGACGGTTTTCCAGGGGATTTTTATCGCCCTGCTGCATTCCGGGACAGCAAAAAGCTATTTGCTCTTTTGTTTCACGAGTTGTTAATATTTTGCTTGACTTTTGTTGTGTCGCTACCTGTGGCTTTACTGGCGACGAGACATCAACTTAATCTAGTTAGTGATGCGGTGTTGTTTGTCAGAGTTTTACAAATTAGTTTGAGTTTGTCGGTCGCGATGGTTGTAGGTTGGAATGTTTATCAATGGGTTAAGGCTAAGCCTTTAGCTGCCCTAGCAGGTTTGTTGGAGGAAGTTGAAAAGTATCATGAGGTAATTAAGGCTTTAGATATTATCGATCGACTGACATTGGCAGGCAATTTACCAGCAAATCCTATCAATCGCAAGGATGCAATTTCTGCTTTAAAAATTACTAGAGAAAGTTTGGTTTGTGCGGTGCGGACGGAAAGAATTCTGAGGGAAAACAAGGAATTTATCGGTCGTCGCTACGAATTTTTTGCTAATATTGAAAATAATTTATCTGCTTTGATGGCACTGGATGTGAGCGATCGAGCTACTGAATACGGGCGGTTGTTAAATGAGGCTTTGGAGATTGGGATGAGCGTGCATAAAGAAGTGAGAAAGTTGCAGAATGATAATAAATAGTTGAGAGTTGAGAGTTGAGAGTTGAGAGTTGACAATTGACAATTTATCCCCTTGATAAATCTTCCGTTTAGAGCCAGGATCTATGCGATTGCTTCGCTGTCGCTCGCAATGACAATAAAAGGAAAACTAAACCCGGATTTGGTGTAAGGTATCAGTTCAACCCAACATACAAAGCTATCAACTGTCAACTGTTTTCAAAGCTTTTCTTGCTAACTTCACATAAGTTTTGACCGTTTCGTAAGGCATTTCCAAATCCGCAGCAATATCTAACAAAGATTCTCCCAATTCTCGGCGCGCCAAAATAGTCGCCCAAGTTTCTGCAATTTCCGAGGCGCGATTCCCACCCGCACGCTTTCTGTGCGCGACAAACTTCTCAGTCAATTCATCTATTCGCGAGGCTAATAAACTTTGTACCGATACTTCTGGAAGCGGTGCATTTATCAGCCACTCGGCCCGCGTTTGTCCCAAACCAAACGTTGTTTTGTGACCCGTACCGCAGTAAGGCGCTAACCGTCCCAAAGCATAGAATAATTGTACGAAATCCTGCCGATCGCGGGCCGATCGACCCAAACCAAATTCCACAGCACCAGTAAATCCAGTTACCATACCTTTTTTGCCTGCTGCTACTTTTTGCGACTCCAATTTATGGCGGGTAATAATCACATTTTCCTCAATCCATGCCAGAAATTCTGTTTGGTCAACATTCATCCCAGAAAAGTTATTCCAGCGGCGTAAATAGCTGTGAAAAACATTCTCGGGTACAGGCAGCGGGAAATGATGTTTCTTGCTGCGAAAGCTTGTAGGAGTAATAAAACTGAGTTTTATTGTGCTGCTTGCGGGTGCTTCTGCGGTCAGCAATTGCAGGTAACTTGTGGGTGATAAAGTAATATCCCAAGAGCGAATTAACAAGTCAGCGTTGCGCAAATCTATGTATTCTGGCAAATTTTTTACCCACTCACTTAACCATCGAACTACTCGCACGGACAGTCCCGTTACATACCAGCGATAAGTTCGATCTGTTAATAGCTGAAATTCTTTGCCAGCACTCAGCAAATCTCCTACCAATCCAGAAATAGTAAAGGCTTTTTCCGACTGTTCGTCGTGCAAAATTTGCGATAATTCCGGATCTGTTTGCTGCACTTGAGCTAAAAACCAAGCGTGCAAACCTATGGCGTACTGTGCGTAAAGATAACTAGCAGTACGCGGCGTTAATTCTAATACTAATCCGACTAACTCCGCATCAGCAGGCCACGCCAGCCCGGAATGAGGAGATTTTTTGCGCGAGGTGGGATGCCGGGAACTTGCCATCAGATGCCAGCAACAGAAACAGCAGTCTGATATTGTATCTTATTTGCATCCCCGTTGGGGGATGATTTTTGATGGAGATCGATCGCCAAATTGGTTTGAGACTGAAAAAATCCTGTCTGCTGGCATTTGTCATGCTCTCGGAGTCTCGAAAAAAACAGCAAACAACCTACAACCTAAAACTCAATTTTTGTCAAGGCTTTTACTGTCTTGTGTTGCGTAAATCGATCGAACAGAGCGAGTGTTTGAGATCGCATTTTGCGCTACAATTGCCAAAAGCATCTCACACCCCCAACTCCGATCTTTAAATTATGAACCTAACAGAGAACACGGCAGAAAAATCTAAACTCTCCAATGAAAAAACTTTGGAGGCGATGAAAAATTTTTCCGAAACCTACGCCAAGCGCACCGGCACTTACTTTTGTTCCGAACCTTCTGTCACTGCGGTTGTGATTGAAGGACTCGCAAAACACAAAGACGAACTCGGTGCTCCTTTGTGCCCTTGCCGCCACTATGAAGACAAAGAAGCTGAGGTAAAAGCTGCCTACTGGAACTGTCCTTGCATTCCCATGCGCGAGCGAAAAGAATGTCACTGTATGTTGTTTCTGACGCCAGACAACGATTTTGCCGGCACCAATCAAGAAATTAGCATGGAGCAGATTCAAGCTGTCAGAGACAGTATGTAATCAGTTAAGTAGGCGGGCATTAATTAACATCAGTTTTACAATCCGCCTGCTAAAAATAATGGAGTAGTTTTCATCTAAAATCTCACATTTCAAATTGCATGACCGAAGAAATTCCAGCAGAGTTTTGGCAAGGAATAGAACAGTTTAACAGCCAAGAATTCTACACTTGTCACGATACATTAGAGGCTTTGTGGATGGAAGCGGGCGAGCCAGAAAAAACCTTTTATCAAGGAATTCTGCAAATTGCTGTCGCGCTTTATCATTTAGGCAATCAAAACTGGCGCGGCGCAGCAATTTTGTTGGGAGAAGGCATCAATCGCCTCCGTTACTATCAACCTGTTTATGGAGGAATTGCGGTTGCAGAGTTGTTAGGACAAAGCGATCGACTTTTAAGAAGTTTGCAGCAAGCCGGGCCGGAGAAAGTAGCCGAATTTGTGCCGTTAATCACAGGTAAAGAAGTTGCAGGGGTGCAGTTGCCGCGAATTATGAAAGCTTAATTATTTAAACTAGACTAGATAAA
>JBOFTL010000862.1:0-5222 GCA_051652045.1 Microcoleus sp.
TCCCCTGACTAAAAGTTGAGGGGATTCTCAAAGGTTGCATGAAGGCGGGTTAAAAACCACGCCTTCATGCTTTCTTCTTCCTGTTTCTCGGATTCTTAACTAGACGGTTGCCCGTCCCCGTCAGACCATCTCCGCAGGCATTTTCTTTAACGTCCAAGAGGCGTCCCCCCTCGGACAATTGGACTACCCCACGATTGCGAATAATTTGTGCGGCTGCCACGTCGCGATGCGTCGTGTAACCGCAATGAGGGCAACAATGGGTTCTGTCACTTAAATTTTTCCTTCCAGTATGGGTATCGCATTGCGGGCACACTTGTGATGTGTAATTTTGATCCACTTTGTCAAAGTACACACCTCGTTTCCAACACACCCATTCCAAGATTGAAGTAAATTGCCCAAACCCGGCATCAAGCGCGTGTTTTCCCAACATTCCTTTCGCCCAAACTCGGAAGTCAATATCCTCAACAAATACCATTCCGGCATCGTCGCAAAGTTGATGAGCTAATTTAAAATGCCAATCTTTCCGAGTGTCTGCAATTCGTTGGTGCAATCGTGCAATTTTCCGATTTAATTTGTGACGGTTATTCGAGCCTTTCTTCTTGTGTTTTAACCTGCGTTGCAGTAATTTCAACTTGCGATGCAGTGCTTTCAAGAATCGAGGTCGCTCAATCGATTTACCATCAGAAGTTGCAGCGAATTTATCCAAACCTAGATCGATTCCCCTAGGATGTCCGCTAGCTACCGCATCGGGAACGCTAACGTCACACTCCAAAGTCATCATCAAGAAATATCCTGAAGCCTTACGAACAACCCGGACTTGTTTAACCTTAAAACTGTCTGGGATGGGACGAGACTTAATATATTCCATCCAACCTAGCTGAGGCAGTTTGATTCGATTACCTTCTAGTATTTTCCCCTTCCCTAATTGTGGATATACGAACGAACGCAACCTGTATCTATTTTTAAATCGGGGAAAACCCATGCTGCGGCGTCTCATGTCCACAAAAGTAGTTTCTAATTTTTTGAGAACCTGTTGCAAGGCTTGAGCATTGACAGTTTTTAATTCAGGAAACTGTTCTTTAGCACGAGTTAATGCCATCGCCTGATTGTAATAATTAGGATAGGGCGTCTCCACAGGCGTAATGTATTCGGAAATAATCGAACAGGCGTTAACTGGACACTTGCGAGAATTCAACCAATCCTTGCGTTCCCGCAGGGCAAAATTCCACACTTTTCGACACACAGTTAAAGTGTGTTCGATTAGTTGAATTTGTTCTGCTGTGGGCGCTGCCTTATACTCGTAAGTGAAAGTTAACATACTTTTCGCTACCTCCTATGCAATTATACCAGTTTTGATAGGAGTATTCCACCAAAAAGAGAAACGACGGGTTAAAACCCGCGCCCGTCACGTTTCATCCCCTCATGAAAAAGGTAGGGGTTCTCACGCTCCCGTACTAATCAGATAGCCATCGCGGGAATTTTCAAATAAAATTTTTATTATGAGTGATTCTACTTATTCGATCCACCGACAGTGGATGAGCAAGGCTGTGGAACTTGCTGCAGCAGCCGGGGAAGCGGGGGAAGTACCCGTAGGTGCTGTAATAGTCGATCGCGCCGGCAGGCTGCTGGCGGCGGCGCAAAACCGGCGAGAGCGAGATTGCGACCCCACCGCCCATGCAGAAATTCTCGCTCTGCGATCGGCAGGACAAGTGATGCGAGACTGGCATCTTAATGATTGTACGCTCTACGTAACACTGGAACCTTGCCCGATGTGTTCCGGCGCGATCGTCCAATCCCGGATCGGTTTGCTGGTATACGGAGCAGATGATCCAAAAACTGGGACAATTCGTACAGTAGCTAATATTCCAGATAGCGCGCCTTCATGTCACCGCTTGAAGGTTCTCGGTGGGATTATGGAGTCTGTTTGTCGCGAGCAACTGCTGTCTTGGTTTGAAACGCGAAGGACTAGAAACAAAGAACCAGAAACAGTTGAGCGATTACCGATCTCAGAAGCACAGAACAGTTAGCCGCAGGTGGTACAACCTCTGTCAGCGCGAGAAATTGCCCGATCGAACGCAGATCTCTACTGGCGACCAACAGCTTTTGTCAGTCAATTTTGCGACCGGCCGAGGGCCAGAATCCTAAATCGGTCGCCATGACAATCACAGAAGTGTCCCGATCGAAAGACTCAAAGTTCGCTAAAAAACCTACTGTTAAAGTCTGCAAATTGATAAAGCAGCTCGATCGCTCGCCAGCCGTACCTCCATGACCACCTTTGATTCCTATAAATCCTCTCTAGTGAAACCCATGCCTGCCAAGGTAGCATCTAATACCTCTCGCGTTTCTCCTTGGTTAACCTTTTTGCTTTATCCTCTCGGGCATTACATTGTCCTGCCATTTTATTTTGGCAAAATAGAGATTACCGGACAGGAACACCTCCCCCTGGATGGGCCAGTAATTTTAGCCCCTACCCACCGTTCTCGCTGGGACGCCCTGATGATGCCCTATGCAACCGGACAGATGGTAACTGGACGGGATTTGCGGTTTATGGTAACTGCTGATGAGGTGAAAGGACTGCAAGGTTGGTTCATCAGAAATTTGGGGGGATTCGCGATCGATCTCAAACATCCGGGCATTGGCAGTCTCCGTTACGGACTGGAACTGCTCCTGGACAAACAAATGTTAGTCATTTTTCCCGAAGGTGGTATTTTTCAAGATGGTGAAGTTCACCCGATCAAACAAGGATTGGCGCGTCTGGCAATTCAAGCTCAATTAAGCGAACCGAATTTAGGTGTGAAAATTGTACCTATGAGTATCCGCTATCGACCGCGCATTCCTAGGTGGCGTTCTCGGGTTAAAATTTCGATCGGCTGTCCGATTTCGGTTGCAGATTATGCAACTGGTGCAGGTAAAAAAGAGGCCCGATTGTTGACTTCAGATCTAGAAATTGCGCTGAAAAATCTTGATGAGAGTTGACAATTGACAATTGACAATGGACAATTGACAGCAATACAGATTGACAATTGACAGTTGATAAATGTTGCAAATTAACAGCAAGCGATTGACAGTTGACAATTGACAGCAAATACTTGACATTTGGCATTCGATCGCTGGCTGCCGATCTCTGAAATATCTGGCAACTAACAAGCTTTATAATATTCTTTATTTTGTCATAATTTTTCAGAATTAATGGGTAGTAATTTGAAATTTAAAACTGGTCAAATTGTCAGTTTAGAATGCGGGAATGCCTGCCTTTATGCTGAGGTCATTCAAGTGGTTGAAGCGCGTCAAATTTGTTGGGCGCGTCCTTTGATGTTAAATTTATTAGTCCCAGGAAAAGATACGTCCGATCGAGCTTGGGAAGATGATACTTTATGCGATTTGCGTGAAAGTGCAGATTTGCTGTGGCCTCTGAGTTTGTTTCGGGCTGCTGTAGATGTAGAAGTAATTTCACTATTGACTCAGTTGCAGTCTCTGGACGCTGAGAAAAAAGATGTCGCGATCGCTTCCCGGCAACTTAGAGATTTTGTCGATCGAGTTTGGGAAGCTTATCCCAATGCTTTTAGTTAAAATGCCTTTAGATAAAAAGAATTGCGGGCGATCGAGTACATTCAAAAGCCAGTAGGGACACGGCAGTGCCGTGTCCCTACCTCTTCTGTGTACCTCACATACATGAAAAGTGCTGTAAAAAGAATTGCGGGCGATCGACACTTACTGCGAACTATCAACTGTCAGCAATTACTTATTCCAAAATTTATTGCGCTGTCGGTTGTAAGCCACAGATTCCACAAGTCCCAACGCCATAAAATTACTCAACAGCGAGGCATTTCCGTAACTCAGAAAAGGTAGCGGAATCCCAGTCACAGGCGCTAAACCGATGTTCATGCCGATGTTGACGAATACCTGAAAAATTAACATAGATAGTACGCCGATCGCCAGCAACGAACCGAAATTATCTTTAGCTGTTTGAGCGATAACTACCAAGCGCAAACAAATTATCCAGAAAACAATCAGCACGCAAATACAGCCGATAAAACCCAATTCTTCACCAATTGCTGAGAAAATAAAGTCAGTATGTTGTTCTGGAATAAAATTGAGCTGAGTTTGCGTACCGTGAAACAAACCCCGACCTTTTAATTGTCCAGCACCGATCGCAATTCGAGATTGAATCAAGTGATATCCGCTGCCTAAAGGGTCTTTCTCGGGATTTAAAAATCCCGTCAATCGCATTTTTTGATAATCTTTGAGTACGTTCCAAAATAAGTGTCCGACGTGCCCGGAAACCACGTTTACCAATACCGCCCCAAAAGTTCCCAACCAGGGAAAAGGTAGCGTTCGCCAAGCAATAATTCCCGTACAGACTACCCAGGTAATCCAAATCGGCATGGATAAGTTATTGAGGAGCACGGAGATTAACGGAGACACCAAAAGTACCAGCCAACCAGGATTCACATTACCCCAATACAGCATTCCCATCGCGATCGCCCCAAACACCAACGAAGTACCCAAGTTCGGTTCGGCAAATACCAATCCCCACGGTACGGCCACGATCGCCAGCATCTTCAACATATCCTTAACCGTCGGCTGCGTCTTGTCGTGCAGCAGAGCAGCTAAAGTAATAATTACCCCTATCTTGGCAAATTCTGACGGTTGCAGGTAAAAGCCACCGATATTGATCCATCGCTGGGCACCGAGTCCCGTAGTACCGATAAATCGCACCGCAATCAGTGACAAATTAATAAAGGCGTAAATCGGCCACTTCCATTGAATTAGTATGTTATAGGGGCAGCGAGAAAAGATAATTGCAATTAGCAAGCCGACTCCCCCAGTCGCCCAGTGACGCCACCAGTCGATCGTTGCCTGATTGCGTTCGACGCTGTGGATCATGATTCCACCCAATACAGTGAGGGCGATGCAGGAGGCAAACAGCCATCCGTCTATTTCTTCCCAGGGTTTAAAAGCCGATTTCCAGCGATTTTTGACTTGTATTCTCTGCAACATGATTGTTTTAGATTTTAGGTTTTAGATTTTAGATTATTGGGAGCAGTGCTTGTAGCATTTTTGATGGGGCGATGGTGAATCTGAAAGATTGCTGCCTCTCAGTTTAGGTTATTCTGCCGATCGTGCCACGATTCCGGGCCAACACCCCCCCACAAGCAAATCATCGTTCCCGTATCCTCCGGTGAATTCGATCGACTTGACACCACTTGCATGAGATTTAG
>JBOFTL010000863.1:0-3820 GCA_051652045.1 Microcoleus sp.
AACCTCATCTCAAGCGATTGATTGCGGTTGTCAAACAGTTACAACAAGAGAGTTGAGAGTTGAGAGTTGAGAGTTGAGAGTTGAGAGTTGGTAGGGGCGGTGCCCCCGTGCCCGCCCGAGGAAGTTGAGAGTTGGTAGGGGCGGTGCCCCCGTGCCCGCCCTCTTAGTTGAAAGTTGAAAGTTGATAGTTGATAGTTGATAGTTGATAGTCGATCGATTAATAGTTGAGAGTCGATCGCCAATTTATTGTATTAATCAATTTCCAAGTAGGGACACGGCAGTGCCGTGTCCTGGCGTCAGTGGGCTGTTAATTTCACTGCTTCCCCTTGTGTAAAGTCTGCTTGCCAAAGCCCATGCAAAGCATTCGATCGCCCTCAGTAACGTTCGAGTCATTCTGCAAATAATCTCCCAACCAATCGCAACTGCGATCGATAATTTGACGCAATTCCAAATTCTCCACGGGCCACAGAATTACACTTCTATCCCTGCTAGCAAAAGCAATAGTTTTACTGTCAGGACTAAAACTCGCACTCAACACTCGATCGCCCGATGCCAAAGTCTTAGCTAATACCGCATTCTTGCCGTTAAAACTCCACAATTTCACCGTGTTTCCCCCGCTGGCTGCCACAATTAATTTACCGTCGGGACTGAAACTTACGCTTTCCATAGTATCGTTGTGCTCCAGCTTTTCAGTTAAACTTGCCTGCTTGCCATCAAAGCGCCATAAATAAACTTGTTTATCAGCACAAGCAGCAGCAATTGTCTTGCCGTCGGGACTGAAACTGACATTTTTCACGCTATCTCCGCAGTCTAAATTTGTCAGTAGCTTCGCCGAAGTACCGTTAAATTGCCAGAGTGAAACCTGCTTAGCCGCCGCAATTTGCGCGGCACTTTGATTCGTACTGCTTCGATCGTCAACAGCGGTAGCAGTGGCAATAGTTTTGCCGTCGGGACTGAAGCTAACGCTAATTACTGGATTGGGAAGATCGAGTTTTGCAAGCAAAGTTGCTTTAGCACCATTCCAACGCCAGAGGTACAATTTGCGATCGGCACTTGCTGAAGCAATTACTTTGCCATCCGGGCTGAAACTCACGCTTGTAACAATGCCTCCATGTGGCAGAGTATCTAATAGTTTCCCCGCCAAACTCCAGACTTTCACCGTTTTGTCATCGCTGGCAGAAGCTACCGCGCGATCGTCCGGTGAAATACTCGTCCAAGTAACAGAATCCTGATGCCCTTCTAGGGTTTTCAACAAACTGCCATCAGCACGCCAAAGTTTCACAGTTTTGTCTCGACTAGCAGAAGCAATTGTTTTACCATCCTTACTAAAACTGGCTTGATAAACCCAATCTCCGTGTCCCGATAAAATCTTATCTATCGGAGTGCGATCGGGTTGCCAAAGTTTTACCATTTTGTCTTTGCTACCCGAAGCAACAGTGCCGTCGCGACTGAAACTTACGGCCCTCACATCATCTTGATGTCCTCGAAAAGTGCTCAGCAAAATGCCGCTGCGACTCCAAACTTTCACAGTATCATCTGCACTGCCGGTCACAATTTTTTCGCCGTCACGGCTGAAACTCGCGCTGACAACTTCGTCGTTATGTCCTTTGAGAGTTCTAATTTCAGTACCGTTGCTGTTCCAAATTTTGACTGTAGAATCCGCACTTGCAGAAACGATTTCTTTACCGCTGGGACTGAAACTGACACTATAAACAATATCGGAGTGTTTGTTGAGAGTTTTAGGCTTAGTTGAAAACTTCTGAGTTTTACCTTGCTTGTTCCAAATTTTGACAGTTTTGTCAGCACTTGCTGAGGCAATTGTTGTGCCGTTGGGACTGAATTTAACACCGAGAACCCAGTCGCGATGTCCTGTTAAAGTTTGCAACAATTTTTTGCTCGCTGCGTTCCAGATTTTGATAGAATTGTCGTGACTCCCAGAAGCAAGAGTTTTGCCATCGGGACTGAAACTGACGCTGGTAACAATATCGCTGTGACCTGATAAAGTCGCGATCGGACTTCGATCGTTATCTACTTGCCAAATTCTAACTTTGCGATCGGCCGAAGCAGTAGCAATTGTTTTGCCGTCGGGACTAAAACTCACGCTGGTTACGCTATCTCCGTGATTGAAAGTTTTTAATAATTTACCTGCTTTGCTCCACAATTTCACTGTTTTATCCGCACTTGCCGAAGCGACTTTACTACCATCGGGACTGACACTGACATCTAAAACAAATTTGCTATGATTCTCGAAACGGTTGCGCTCTTGCACTCCAGAAACTGCCTGTCTGAGTCTTTCGGTAATTTGACTTTTAGTAACAGCAGGTAAGCTTTTACTTTTGAGAGCATCCGTACCGATTTTAATGCTAGTTTGCAATACTCCTAACTGATCTTTTTCATTAGACAATACCAAAGCTTCCGAACCAGAATTGAGAGCATCAATGCGAGCTCTTTCAGCTTGCTGTCGCGCTTTTTCTCCGAGTTGTGCTTGATAAAATGCGAGCACTGCTAAGCCGGCTAAAGTAATTAATCCGATGATTGCCAGCCGCAATTGCCACCTACGACTTTCGTAGAGTTGAGTTTCCGCTTTGTGCTGTTTTTCTGTAGCTTCCGACAGCAGTGCATTCAGCTCTTTTTCTTGACGGAGTTGTTCGATTTCATCTTTGTGAATTCGATCTTGCTGGCGCAGTTTTTCAAATTCAGCTTTGGTATTTAACTCCTCTTGTTGGTGGATGAAGCTAACTAAATAGTCGTGAACTAGCTGGTAAAGTTCAGCAGGCAATTCAGTCCAACGAAAAACTAAACTGGAATTAACTAACAGTTCCAATACTAAATCTAGCTTGTCTGCTTCTTCAAATGTTGCTAAATCTGAGGCTAATTCAGCGCGAGTTTTTAAGGGGCGGATTTCATCTTCATCTGTCAGCAAGTACAAAACTCGGCGCGCTGCTGCTTCATTTTCCGGACCGCAATCTCTGATAACTTCTTCGAGAAATCGTTCGACTAATTTTTGTTTTGGATTGTTGCCTAATTCCTGATATTGAGCTAAAGTATTAATCTGTTCTTCTTGCAGTTGCGCGCCGACAACTTGCAGTTCGATCGGCCTGACTTCTCCCAATTCTCCAGCTAAATCTTTGACTAACGCGCGGATTAATTCCGGTTCCAAATAAAACTGCGATCGCTCGGTTAACGTCCGAATAACCGATCGCGCGTCTCCCAGAGAAAAATTTCCCAAGTAAAATAGAATATCCTTGCTGAGAATGTCGCCTAAAATGTCGTTGATAATTGCTGGCTGGCTTTTTTTAGGCCGAGAGAACTCCAGCAAATAGTGCAGGTAATCTTCCCGCAAAGAGATGATTACTTTTAAGTATTTGATATTCAAGCATTCCCGCAGAAAATCAAAAAATATTTGTCGTTCCTCTGGTTCTTTCCAGACAAAAAAGAATTCCTCAAATTGGTCGAAAATCAGAACAGTTACTAAATGTTCCGAATTTAATTGCAGTTGTTTGATGATTTCTGCATATTCGATCGACTGTTTTTCAACTATTACTTCAACGGGTGCTTCCCGCAGTTCCATTTCCTGATTATTGCCTGCAATTTTGCCGTTAACTGCGGGAACGATCGACTGCGATATTTGGCTGAATTCTAATTGAAAACTATCTCCAGAAAACCCCGGTATTTCTTCGACAATGGCTCGATCGAATATTGCCGCTTTTCCCGCAGATAACTGCCTGGCCATCTCCCGCGGCCAGTTGTTGTAAACTTGCAAAACTACAGGTAAAACCGTTCGCGTTTCTATAGTTCTCTGTTTGATCGCCGGCACCAA
>JBOFTL010000864.1:0-3117 GCA_051652045.1 Microcoleus sp.
CGAAGGGTAAAAAGATTGTTTGCAAGTCTTCAGGTGCGATGCCACTTCCTGTATCTTCTATGTGAAAGCGAACTTTAATAATTGGCAATTTGTCAGCAGTCAAGTTGGTTGGCGGCACAGAGAGATCGTTAATTACCTCAACTTTCAAAGTAACGCCGCCGCGAGCAGTAAATTTAACAGCATTAGACAGCAAATTCATTAAAACTTGGCGCAGTCGCTTTTCATCAGCACAAACCCTCTGGGGAATCCGACCGCAACTTAGATAAGTAAACTCAATAAATTTTTGTTGAGCCTTCAGGCGGAATATTTCCGATATTTGTTGTAAAAAAACCGGAAAATCAAACATTTCCGGCTCTATTTCAATCTTGTCAGCTTCAATTTTAGCTAGACTTAAAATATCATTAATCAGCGTCAATAAATGCTGGCTGCACTGGTAAATAATTCCGACATTTTTGTATTGTTTAGGAGCAAGTGCTGGGTCCTGCTGCAAGATTTGTGCGTAGCCCATAATCCCGTTGAGGGGAGTGCGTAATTCGTGGCTCATATTGGCGAGAAAACTGCTTTTAGCCAGGGATGCGGCTTCGGCAGCTTCTTTAGCTGTTGCTAGAGCGATTTCTGCCAGTTTGCGATCGCAAATTTCCTGTTCTAGTTGAGCGTTGGTACTGGCTAAGGCAGCAGTTCTTTCTGTAACTTGAGCTTCTAAATTGCGGTTGTAGTCGGCTAAAATTTTCTCAGCTTGTTTGCGTTCTGTTATGTCAGCAAAAGCAGCAATTGCTCCGATGATTTCCCCTTTTTCATCAAATAGGGGAGTGCTGTAAACTTCGGCAGGAAATGCGCGATCGATCGAACGAATTTCTAAGTCATCAACTCTCACTTGTTCCCCTTGAAGCGATCGGAATATCGGCAGTTTTTCTGTAGGATATAACTCCTCAGTTCCTGCCTGATAAATGCGATAAGTTACTGCCAATTCCTCGATTTTGGCTTGGGGTAGAGTTTCAATTCTGAGTAACTGCCGGGAAATGTGATTGGCGTAAATTAATTGACCGGTAACGTCGTGAACTGCTACCCCTACTGGCATCGCTTCGAGGATTTGATTGACTTTGCTTTCGCTTGCAATTAAGGCTGTATTTAAAGATTGGAGGTTGCTAAAATAATCTTGAAGTTGCGAGGCCATATGATTAAAAGAATTTGCCAGTTCTCCCACTTCATCAGTGCGATCGAATTTTACAGTTTTGCTCCATTGTCCGCGAGCGATATCTTTGGCCGCAATGTTTAAACGCCGAATTGGTGTGGCAATCCAACGAGCAGTAATAATTCCCATACTTGTAGAGACGATTAAGGCAGCGATACACAGCAGGAGAGTAGCGCGAGTGTTGGCGTTAATTTGCTCCATAAAGTCGGCTTCTGGAACGACTACCACAATCGACCAGTCCAAACCAAACTCATCCTGAAATGGCGTCACTTGCACGAATTGACGCTTGCCATTAAATGTAAATTCTACTTGCTCGGAGCGATCGAGTTTATTGAATTGATTGCCGAAGTTTTCGGTTAAATATAGAGCCGTAGCACTAATCAATGTATTGCGACTCTCTATAGCTTTTAAACGTTTGAACTCTTGTTTCGATGTATTGATATATGGCAGTTCGGGAGTCGAATTTGCCACTAGCAATCCGCTGCGTTCCATAATAAAGATTTTCCCCGAATTGCCGACTTGCAAACTATTGAGAAATTGACCGATCGCTTTGAGATTCAAAGAAACTGAAAATACTCCTAAAAGTTCGTTGTTTTCTGGCGCGTATATCGGTCGATTTGCATTAATACTAAGTCCCTTACGATCTCCTAATTGAAAAATAGGAGTCCATGTCGGTGTTCCCGCACTCGCAGCAGATTTGTACCAAGGTCTTTGACGCACATCGGGCTGTCGAAAAGTGTTTTCTACTTTGCCTTTATTGCCGAGTGGATCTGCAAGGTAAATAGATATTTTACTGTTATCCAACCGATCGGATACTATAATTGCATCCTTGCCAGTATGGCGAGTGCTGCCGATAAAGTTGCCGCGATTGCTGCCAAAAAGATTGCCCCCTACCGAATTAAACTGCTTCATTTGCCAAAAAAGATGGCGCTCTATTGCTGGTAAATCTTGTAAATTTAGCTGATTTAGGCTGATAGCATCGGCGTTAATCCGAGTAATTAAATGAGGCGTTGCTAAGTAATTTTTGAGATAAAAATTGACGCGATCGCTAATTTCTCCTTGAAATCGAGAAACAACTGCGTTAACAGCTTGCTGTCCGTTTCTATAAGAGAGATATCCTACCAACCCTACCGTCCCGACAATTTGCAGCACAAAAGGAACAATCATCACTGCGCGCAAAGAAAATTTTCCAGCTATTCTTGCAAGTACATTAGCCGTAAGAATTCGCATAAAAATAGGAGAGTGATACTGTTGGCAACTGGCAACAGGTGTTTGACGAAAAATTGCTAAAAGCCGCACCCACTTAAAATTATATCTAATCTAGAACTCATTATAAATTAACCAACAGCCTTGCGCAAAAACCGGGTTTTTTCAAGAACCCGGTTTCTCAAACTCAGTGGATGAAAGCCGGCAATTCGCTATTTACGCCACCTGTCAAATTCGTCTTCAGCACAGCCGTTAATGTATTGATTGCTCACCCAACCATCTAAGGCTGTAAAAGTTTCATTAGGAGGATTTCCGTAACTTCTGGCCGCAATTTTCACCCAGCTTCCCTGTCTGCTGACGGCCCTCACTCCGTCTCCCCTTTTCAGTTTCGCCACAACTGCGTATTGCTGACCGGGACCTTTGCGAATGTTAACCGTGCCGCTTTTAATGTTAATAAAAGAACATACTGTTTGTTTTTTGAGAGCTTCTACTTTGTCCGGTGCTAGAGTTTCCTGCTTACCGAATACTGGAAAACTGTACAGCGAGAAACTCAAACTTGCTACTGCTGCTGCAATGAAGAATGCTTTTGTTTGGCTGAAATTTAACATTTATTTAATTCCTTGGGATTTGAAGGACTGAAGTCCTTACTACGAACTAAGTTACGCATCTACCATAGCTCGGACAGTCGTGTTTTGAAATTAAATAATTGTGAAAAAACA
>JBOFTL010000865.1:0-2779 GCA_051652045.1 Microcoleus sp.
AGAGCCAAAAAGAGACCAAACATCAGCAAATCCCCACCGACACCCCACATCTATAACAACTAACTTTATTTCTAAATCTGCAGCTAAAGAAGCAACAAACGGCAAATAAGCCGCAATTTTTTGTGGTTCTTCATCAATCGTAGGTGATGCTGAATCTAAAATCATAAAAGTCAAGGTAATAGTTGGTTTTATATAGTAGTAAGGTGCGCATTGCGCACCCTACAATCCTTAGTATTTCACCAAATTAGCCTTGTGCTACAGGTTCCCTAGCCAAAAATTTCTCCAATTCAGTCAAAGCATCGGCATCAACTTTTGTCTGCATCGGACAGAATTTCGGCCCGCACATCGAACAGAATTCAGCCGTTTTGTAGATATCCGCCGGCAAAGTTTCATCGTGATATTCCTTCGCCCTTTCAGGATCTAATGACAGCTCGAATTGACGGTTCCAATCGAAATTGTAGCGCGCTTTCGAGAGTTCATCATCGCGATCGCGCGCACCCGGACGCCGCCGTGCAATATCCGCCGCGTGGGCCGCAATTTTGTAAGCAATTAACCCGTTTCTGACATCCTCAGCATTTGGCAATCCCAAATGTTCCTTCGGCGTTACGTAGCACAACATTGCAGTACCGTACCAACCGGCCATCGCCGCCCCAATTGCTGAAGTAATGTGGTCGTAACCAGGGGCAATATCTGTTACCAAAGGCCCCAAAACATAGAAGGGTGCTTCGGAACATTCCTCCATTTGTTTCTTAACATTAAACTCAATTTGATCCATCGGTACGTGGCCGGGACCTTCCACCATTACCTGCACGTCATCTTCCCAAGCTTTGCGAGTTAATTTACCCAAAGTTTTGAGTTCGGCTAATTGAGCTTCGTCAGACGCATCGTGAGTGCAACCGGGTCGCAGGGAGTCTCCCAAACTGAAACAAACATCGTATTTTTTAAAGATTTCAACAATGTCTCGGAAGTGAGTGTAGAGGGGATTTTGTTTGTGGTGGTGCAGCATCCAGCGAGCTAAAATACCGCCACCGCGCGATACAATGCCCGTAATGCGGTTTCTTACCAACGGCAAATGTTCGATGAGAATTCCGGCGTGAATTGTTTGGTAATCGACGCCTTGTTGGGCGTGTTTTTCAATGATATGCAGAAAATCATTTGCTGTCAGATTTTCGATTGTGCCGTGCACGCTTTCCAAAGCTTGGTAAACTGGAACAGTTCCGATCGGCACCGATGAAGCTTGGATAATTGCCGTGCGAATTTCATCTAAATTGCCACCGCCCGTGGACAAATCCATCACGGTATCGGCACCGTATTTCACAGCTAATTTCAGCTTATCAACTTCTTCTTGCAAATTAGAAGAATTCGGAGATGCGCCGATGTTAGCATTGACTTTACATTTAGAAGCAATGCCGATCGCCATCGGTTCTAAATTGGGATGGTTGATATTAGCTGGAACAATCATCCGTCCCCGTGCAACTTCTTCGCGAATCAAGTCTGGCGGAAGATTTTCTCGCTTAGCAACGTGCTGCATTTCTTCAGTAATTACACCTTGGCGGGCGTAGTGCATTTGAGATACATTGCTGTGTCCGCGACGCTTGGCGATCCATTCGGTACGCATATTTTATGTCCTTGATAAACAGCTTCCCTCCGCTGGTATTACCCAGACTCAGGTTCTAAGGGTGTTTCTCAGCCCGAATCTTCAGGCACCCCTAGCTTTGGCTTATCATACTAGCACTGATGTTTGGGAAATCTTAAATTTTAATAATATCTTACACAAGTACGCAAAAATTTAAGATATTTAATTTTTTTTAGTAAACTCAAAAGAAAACTTTTGGGAATATTGAGATGCGCGATCGCCCTTAGCAAACTATCAATATTTCTAGCGCGAACAAAGAGCGATCGAACTCTATCAAACAACCTAAAAACAATTACACCTCATCGGGATTAATACCCATTTGGCGCAACTTTTCTGCCAAGCGATTTGCCCGTTGTTTTTCTTCCTCCGCACGCAGGCTTTCTTGTTGGGCGCGAAGGCTTTCTCGTTCCGCCCGCAGTCGTTCTTCTCGGGCGCGTTCCTCTCCAATTAACAATAGATTCCCTTCACTATCCCACCATCGCAACCAAGGCAAATTCATTTCATCATATTCACCTTGCCAAATTCCCAACTCAACTCCTAGCTGTGGAATTGGATAGCGACCGCGATCGTTGGAACTCATTTGCTGATAGAGATTGTCCTGTAAATGATACATTTCTACTGACGCTTTTTTGACTTCATAAATGCCGTAGTAAGGTACGCGAATTGCCTGTTCGTACACCCAGAATTTTCCTGCTTTTTGTTCTTCTTGTTCTTCTCGATCTGGATCCGGCGGCGGAGTTCTATCTCGTTCTTCTGCACCGTTACCAGATACGAATTCCAGTACGATTAGCGGTGCGATGTATTCTTTCCACAAGACGTAAGAACGTCGCACCAGGCCATTTAACAGTGGCGGTACATTCGGCACGTAAAACCAGTCCGGTGCTTCAGCACCGCGTTCGGGAGGGTCGGTTAAACGCCAATAAATTCCGCAATCTTGACCGATGCGATAGCGTCCGTCTGGGTGGATTTGTTGCAAAATCGGTCGCAGGGAATCAGTGAGAATAATGCTTTGAGGCAGTTCTTGAAAGTTTTTCACAAATGTACCGTCGGACTCGGGTAATTCGGTGTGGTCTGGGAGGTGGGTGACTCCCAATTCAAATTGTTTAGCAACAGTCATAAAATTGCGTTGATTTGAGGAGCTAA
>JBOFTL010000866.1:0-5310 GCA_051652045.1 Microcoleus sp.
AGAAGAGGTGCGGGAGAAGATTTTTGATGAATTGTTTACTACCAAAGGAGTTGGCAAAGGCACGGGATTGGGATTGGCGATCGCGCGGCAAATAATTGAAGAAAAACATGGAGGGGCGATCGAAGTAAATTCTCAGGCAGGACAAGGAACAATTTTCACGATTTTGCTCCCGATTTAGACTTAAAAAACAAGTACAGTATTCCAGAACTGGAAAAGATTATTGGCAAACAATCGGGATAATGAAGTTTCGCCAGCCCACCCGTTTATCTTGAATGAATCTTATTCTAAGATATAGTATAGGATATATACTTGATTCGCTAAATTTTATTATGAACCGTCGTTGGTTTCTATGGCAATCATTACTTTTTGTTACAGGATGCACCGCAACTCAAGTCCTTAATCCAGACCGGAGCGATCGAATTGCCAAAATTAGCTTGGCAATTACAGATGGCAATACCTTGGAAAACCTCAAAGCAGATTACGATCTCTTTCGGGTTGCCCTGGCAGAAATCCTGGAGATGGAAGTAGATTTTTTCCCCATAAAAAATCAAGTGTCCGCTGCGATCGAACTCAAACAAGGACGAGTAGATCTCCTCCTCGCGGGGCCTTCAGAATACGTCATTGCTCGTTCCAGAACTAATGCGGTTCCCGTTGTTAGTATTACTCGTCCTAACTATTATTCTATTATTGCTGTTCCTCCCAATAGCAAGATTAAAACAGTTGCCGATTTGCGAGGAAAGACGATCGCCATGTCTGATATCGGTTCGACTAGCGGACACGTCGGCCCGACTCAAATGCTGATTGAAGCCGGATTAGATCCCAAAACCGATGTTAAAATTCAGATGTTAGGTGATGAAGGAAGT
Organism: Microcoleus sp.; assembly: GCA_051652045.1. GTDB lineage: Bacteria > Cyanobacteriota > Cyanobacteriia > Cyanobacteriales > Microcoleaceae > Microcoleus. The sequence goes on from JBOFTL010000866.1 coordinate 864, forward strand.
ATTGCTGCCCTGCAAAACGGAGAGGTCGATGCTTGGGCCGGTAGTACGAGCAATTATCAAGAAATGTTGCAAGATAAGTTCCCGAAGATCGGCCAAAGTTCTCTGCTTCCGGGAGATGTGTTCGTTGCGGGCAGCAGTTTAGAACCAGCCATTGTCGAATTTATTCGCAATCGCATGATTCAGCATCAAATTAAGCTGATTTCGGCAATATCAGCCCGAAAAAGTAAGTATCGAGGTTCAACTTTTCAACTCGTTCAAGACTCAGACTACGATTTAATCCGGAAAGCTTATCAGGCGATCGGTCAAGATGATTTCATCATTAATTAAGAGTAATCGAGCGAGGACTCTTCCTGTCAACCACCCACCACTAATCGGACTACCGATATAGTGGGGGTATCCTGGAGGTTTTAGATGAAAATTGGTCAGAAAATTGCCGGCGGGTATGCTGTTGCGATCGGAGTCGCTCTTTTGGGAACTGCCACCGGATTTGTCGTGGGAGACAGCTACCAACGCAGTGCACGGCAACAACTTGACCGATCGCTTCAGCAAGAGACTTTATACCATCAATTAGAAGTTGCCGTTTTGGAAGTGCGATCGCATCCCCAACGACTCGCTACTGTTCTAGGAAACTCCATCTGGTTTGATTTTGAAGTCAGTAAATTTCGGGATGATACTGCCAATGTTCTCGCTTTGTCGGCTGAACTTCAAACCTTCGTTCGCAAACATCCCAGCGATCGACCCCTCAACGATGCCCAACTTCTAGAGCTATCTAAAGGTTATATTCAGACTACCAAATTGTTAATCGGACAGATTGAATCGATTTGGCAACAGATTCAACCGGCTAATCTCACACAGGCTGAAATTGAGACAGCTAGGCAAAAACTCTCATCAGCAACTACGACAAAGAAACTCGATCGAATTCAGATTCAGTTTGAACGTCTCGCCGAACAACTCAATCACAATCAAAGACGGATTGAACAACAAAAAATAGCAGCCGATCGAGTCTTGGATCGAGCTGAGAAATTGCGGTTGTGGATTGTTGTGGGCAGTATGGTATTATCTGCCACCATCGCTTCTATCCTTGCATTCTTAACCAGTCGCACCATTGTTCGTCCCATTTACAGCCTCACCCAACTCGCTGCCCAAGTTACCGAAACATCAGACTTCGAGATGCAAATTCCAGTGACAACTCGAGATGAAATTGGCTCGCTGACAACTTCCTTCAATCAACTGCTGCGAGAAATGGGAAAGTACACTCACGATCTAGAAGCCTCGAATGCAACTTTAGAAAAACGGACTCAAAAACTTACAGCAACTCTCACAGATTTAAAACACACTCAATTGCAACTGATTCAAGCTGAAAAAATGTCGAGTTTAGGACAACTGGTGGCGGGCATTGCCCATGAAATTAACAATCCTGCCAACTTCATTTATGGCAACCTTACCCACGCCAATCAGTACACTCACAGCTTCATGAAACTGCTGATTCTCTATCGCCAGCTTTGGAAGCATCCTGCACCAGAAATCCAAGCCATCGAGCAAGAAATTGACATTGAGTTTTTACAAGCAGATTTACCCAAAATATTTACTTCAATGGAAACGGGAGTTAAGCGTATTCAAAAGATTGTCACATCCCTGAGAACTTTTGCCTGTTTGGATGAAGCCGAACTAAAAAAAGTCGATCTTCACGAAGGGTTAGACAGCACTTTGATGATTTTGCAACATCGTTTGAAGGCAAAATCGCTGCAAGTTGGAGGTCGAGCCTACAGCCAGCCAGAAATTAATGTCGTTAAGAATTATGGCGATTTCCAGGCGCTTGTAGAATGCTATGCCGGACAAATCAACCAAGTCTTTCTCAATATTCTGAATAATGCTATTGATGCGATCGATGAAAAACAGTTACAGCGGAGTGGACGAGAGCGAGAGGAAAATCCAGGGCAGATCGTGATTCGGACGAGGGCGATCGACTCTCAATGGGTAGAGATTGCGATCGCCGACAACGGTATAGGTATTCCTGAGAATATTCAGAAATACATCTTCGATCCGTTTTTTACTAGGAAGCCTGTAGGCAAAGGTACGGGATTGGGTATGTCGATCTGTTATCAAATCATTACAGAAAAACATAGAGGAAAACTCGACTATTTCTCCATTGCCGATCGAGGTACAGAGTTTGTCATCAAGATTCCTATTAATCAAAAGAATTCATAGAAACACGGCTGATATCATGTCCGATCGACCGGACATGATATGATAGATCTCTCTACCAACTATCAACTCTCAACTTGCAACCGCAGATAAAGGCAGATAAACACAGATAAACGCAGATAAATTCGCTCAACTATTAACTCTCAACTCTCAACTTGCAACCGCAGGTAAAGACAGATAAACACAGATAAACGCAGATAAATTCGCTCAACTCTCAACTCTCAACTCTCAACAGATGTCTAACTTACCCCTACCCAACCAACAATTTAATGCCCTGCAACAAGCTGCCTACCAACTAGCATCCTGTACCGAACAAATTTTCCAGCAAATCGAGCAGCAACAAACGCTAACTAGCATTATCGACAAAATTCGCTCGTCTCTAGATTTAGACACCATCCTCAACACAACGGCAATAGAGATTCGCAAATTACTCAATGCCGATCGCGTGGGTGTATTCCGTTTTACCCCCGGTAGCGGCTGCGATCGAGGTGAGTTTGTAGCAGAAGATGTGGCGGCAGAATTCCCTTCAGCCTTGGCGATCGAAGTTTCCGATCGTTGTTTTGGTTCTCAATTTGCTCCCCACTACTCTCGGGGGCAGGTACAAGCAGTTGCAGATATCTACAACGCACAACTGAGTGATTGTCACATTAAAATTCTCGCACAATTCCAGATTCGCGCCAATCTCATTGTTCCCGTCCTCAAAGGGGATGAATTGTGGGGATTGCTGTGCATCCATCAATGCAGCAATCCGCGACGCTGGCAACTTTCAGAAATTGAATTCGTCAAAAAAATTGCCGATTATTTTGCGGTGGCATTACAACAATCCGAGCATCTAGAACAAATTAAACATCAAGCAACGTTGCTGGCTCAAACAAAGGCACAAGAGAAAGCCCTGATGCGTCAAAAAGCCTTGGTTAAAATTACGAATCGCATCCGACAATCCCTTGATTGGGAAGTAATATGTCAAACGGCAGTGGAAGAAGTGCGCCTGTTATTAACATCCGATCGCGTCACTATTTACCGATTCAATCCAGACTGGAGTGGGGAATTTATCTTTGAGTCGGTGTCTCTTGGCTGGCAGCCCTTGGTGGCTTTTATGCCCACTGTTGCCGACACGCATTTGATGGAAACTCAAGGGGGGCGCTACGCTAGAAATGAAACCTTTGCCGTCGCAGATATCTATACAGTAGGACACTCGGATTGCCATGTAGCTTTGCTCGAAGAATTTCAAGCGAAAGCCTACACGATCGCCCCAATTTTTCAAGACGATCGCCTGTGGGGATTGCTCGCAGCTTTCCAAAATTCTGCCCCCCGACACTGGCTTGCTGATGAAGTTGAATTGCTCACTCAAATTGGCGAACAACTTGGAATTGTTCTCCAACAAGCCAAAGAACAGAAACGATCGATTCACCGCCAAAAATCCCTCGTCAAAATTGTCAGTAAAATTCGTCAGTCCCTCGATATTGCTGACATCTGCCAAACCACCACTGATGAAGTGTGCCAGTTGCTAGAAGTCGATCGCGTCACCATCTATCGCTTCAATCAAGACTGGAGTGGAAATTTTCTGTTTGAATCCACAGCAGGTGAATGGAAACCGTTAGTTGGGGCTTTCCCAAATATTGAAGATAGCTACTTAATGGAAACTCGGGGCGGGCGTTACGCAGCCAATGAAACCTTCGCCGTCTCAGATATCTATACAGCAGGACATTCGGATTGCCACGTAGCGTTGCTTGAAAACTTTCAAGCTAGAGCCTATGCAGTTTCCCCGATATTTGACGGCGATCGTTTGTGGGGATTGCTTACTGCCTTTCAAAATACCGGACCTCGAAATTGGAATACCGATGAAGTCCAGTTATTAGCTCAGATTGGCGAACAACTGGGAATCGCTCTCAACCAAGCGGAATCCGTGCGCCAAATTGAAGCCCGATCGACAGAATTGAGACAGGTACTCAAGGAATTGCAGCAGTCTCAATTAGAGCTGATTCAAAAAGAAAAAATGGCAGTTTTAGGACAACTAATTGCCGGAGTAGCTCACGAAATCAACAATCCCTTGGGTGCGATCAAAGCTGCCGCCAGCAACAGTCAAAAAGCACTGCAAGAATCCCTCGACGAACTCCCCTATTTACATCAGCATTTGAACTCTCACGAACAAGAAATATTTTTTGAGTTCGTCCATCGGGCGATCGGCAGCCAACCGCTGGTTGTCTCTCAAGAAAGCCGCGCCCTCAAACGCAAAATTACC
>JBOFTL010000867.1:0-2801 GCA_051652045.1 Microcoleus sp.
ATTGACTTTCTCAAACCGCAAAATCTCCCCTTTAAGTTTGCTTTATACGGTTCTAATTGGGAGAAATTAGACAAGTTCAAAGCTTGGTATCGAGGTGCATTGCCCTATACGGAAATGCCACAAGTTTACGCTGCTACCAAAATAGTTATCGACGATGCTAATTCGGTAACTAAAGAATGGGGTTCGGTAAATTCTCGCGTGTTTGATGCCTTAGCAGCAGGCGCTTTGGTAATCACTAACGGTACAATTGGCAGTCAAGAAGTATTTGATGGTTTGTTGCCGGTTTATGATTCTCAGGAATCTTTGGAGCGACTGCTGACGGAGTATTTAACTGATGAATCAAAGCGTTTGGCGTTAGTTGGAAAGCTTCAAAAAATAGTCCGCAAGCGTCACAAATATCAAGATCGCGCTCGCACTATTTATCAAGATTTGCGAGAGAAAATGAGCTTGACATTCCGCATTGCCATTAAGATTGGTGTGCCGAGTTGGGAAGCAGTGCAAGAGTGGGGAGATTACCATTTTGCTTTAGGAATCAAGCGCGCTTTTGAACGGCAAGGACATTCAGTGCGCATCGATATTTTGCCAGAATGGGATACTGCAAAAGGCGGCGGAGATGATGTGGTAATCGTATTGCGAGGTTTGAGCAGCTATCAACCAAAACCCCACCACATTAATTTAATGTGGAATATCAGCCATCCCGATCGAGTTCCCTTACAAGAATACGAAAAGTACGATCGCGTGTTCGTTGCTTCGCAAGCCTACGCTGACAAATTAAGTAAAGAATTGAAGGTTCCCGTTCAGTCACTTTTACAGTGTACCGATCCCGATTTATTCTATCCCGATTTAGATGGCGATCGCAATGTGGGAGAGGTACTTTTTGTCGGTAATTCCCGGCAAACTTACCGAAAAATTGTTCGCGATGCTGTTGAAAGCGGAATCGATGTTAATGTTTACGGTGCCGGTTGGGAATCTTTTTTACCAGCAGGATATTTGAAGGGAGAACATATTCCCAACGATTCACTCAATCGCTATTACACTCATTGCGGTGTGTTGCTCAACGATCACTGGCAAACGATGAGCCAGAATGGATTTATTTCCAATCGTTTATTTGACGCAGCGGCTTGTGGAGCGACGATTATTTCGGATAAAATAGCTGGATTGTCGGAAATATTTGGCGATCGAGTTGTCACCTACAGCGACGCTAAAGAGTTGCCCAAATTAATTGCAGATTGCGCGCAAAAACGCTCTCAAAATTGGCAGCAACGCATCGAGTTTTCGCAATACATTCGGCAACATCATACGTTCGATCGACGGGTAGGTGAAATGCTGCAAGCGATCGAGCAGCTTAATGCAGTAAAAATGCAAGAAGTCAAGCATAGTTGCGCGCAAGTTTCGGGAACAAATACACCAGCTATTTCGGCAAACAAACGGCGATCGCAAGCAATTTTCAAAGGAGTTTTTACCAACAACTTACTGCAAAATCCGAGTTTTACCGAGGAGCAAAATCTTGAGTCACATTCAGAAAATCCGTTAATTCCTAGTTGGAATTTAGGAATCAGACCGACATGGAAACTGAATGTCGATCGAGTCGATCTCAGTCACGCTCCTGTTAAAGGAGAACCTGTAAATAGCGAAACAGTTTTGTACTTGCAACTGCAAGAAGCAGCGCAGCCAAAACCGCGTTCTTATCTGCGTCAAGTTGTAGAAATATCCGATCGACCGGATCATGCAATATTGAATGCTTCTTTACAATTGTCCCTGCGAAATTGCCACAGACCGATTCTGATTTTCATCCTGTTTGCTGACAAAGAACTCACGCAGAAAATCTATCAAGAATCGATTCCTGTCGGTAATAATTCTGGTTGGTCAACGACCAATTTATCTGTCGATCTCCAGCAAGTTGCTCCCGAAGCACCGGAAAAACTTTATGCTGTTTTTCACCTGGAATTACCGGCCAATCAAGGCGGAGAATTGTGGTTCTCATCTGCCAGCTTAACTGTTGCTGATGGTAGCATTGGATTTGAGCCGCTGCATTTCTGCTTCGTACCTTTTGGTGACTACGCAAAAGCTAGTGCCAGATTGCGAGTTTGGAAATTAGTTGACTGCTTGAAAAATGCAGGTCACAGAGTTACGATCGGTCATGCAGATGATTGCGATGTTTATGTTTATCAAAAAGTCCGACCTTTTGATAAAATCCAACAAATTAAAAACAAAGAAGCGTTAATTGTCTACGATTTTGATGACAACTACGCCTTGCCAAATCAAGGAACTCAAGACGATTTAATTGCCTTCATGAATTCTGCCGATTTAGTAACTGTTGGCAGCAAATATCTCGGTGAATTTGCAGGTAAATACCATCCCAATATTTTCGTTTTGGAAAATCCTGTAGATATTATTTCCGAATCAGTGGAGAGACAATCGCGTCCCGAATTAAAAAGAATTGGTTGGTTTGGCGCGCCTGAAGGTGCATTGCAACTGGAAATTGTGAATATTAACGAACCGATTACCACAGTTACCAAAGGCGGCAATATTGAGTTTGATATCTATACGGTCGATCGAACTTTAACAGAATTCGATTTACTGGTGTTTCCCTTGGAACCTACGGAATGGAATCTTGCCAAAAATGCCAATCGCTTGATTAAAGCAGTAGCCCTAGGAATTCCCGTATTAGCAACTGCAACTCCCGAACATCTTAAAGTTGCTGCGGAACTCGGTTTGAGCGAACAATTTTTAGTAGAATATCACGGAGATTGGCAAGCGAAAATAGCCAATATGAGAGCTAACTTTGCGCGAGTGCAAGC
>JBOFTL010000868.1:0-12819 GCA_051652045.1 Microcoleus sp.
GAAAGTGAGTACAGTCAACACGGAAGTCTTACAGCCTTACGCATCAGCATTGATGTCTCTGGCTAAATCTAACAACCTCTCAGAAAAGTTCGGCGAAGATATTCGTTCTTTGTTAAGCCTGCTAGAAGAATCCGAAGAATTGCGCCTGTTTTTAGGAAGTCCTTTGGTAAAACCGCAGGATAAAAAAGCAGTAATCGATCGCATCGCTGGTGATGAAATGCACCCGATGATGCGCAATTTTTTGCGCCTGTTAGTAGACAAAGGAAGGATTCTGTTTCTAGAAGGAATTGGCAAAAGATATTTGACCGAACTTCGAGAACTCAACCAAACTGTTTTGGCAGAAGTTACCTCGGCCGTCCCGCTTTCAGAAGCCCAACAGCAAACTGTTTGCGAAAAAGTCAAGGCGATGACTAACGCCAGAGAAGTGGAAATTGAAACCAAAATTGACAGCGATTTAATCGGCGGTGTAATTATCAAAGTAGGCTCTCGGGTAATTGATGCCAGCCTGCGAGGACAACTGCGCCGTTTGGGAATTCGCTTGAGCGCTTAAACGAAGGAAGAAGGAAGAGGGAAGAAGGAAGAAGGAAGAGGGAAAAAGCAAAAGGGAAGAAGGAAGAGGGAAGAAGGAAGAGGGAAGAAGGAAGAGAAAAAAAGGAAAAATTACTGATGACATTATGTATACTTTCCCGTCAATTCTCAACTATCAACTCTCAACTACTAACTCTCAACTATCAACTCTCAACTACCAACTCTCAACTATCAACTCTCAACTACCAACTCTCAACTACCAACTCTCAACTAACAACTGACAACTAATATGGCAGCAATCAGACCTGACGAAATTAGCAACATTATTCGCCAGCAAATCGAGCAGTACGACCAAGATGTTAAAGTATCTAACGTCGGTACAGTGCTGCAAGTCGGCGACGGAATTGCCCGGATTTACGGCTTGGATAAAGCGATGTCTGGGGAATTGCTAGAATTTGCCGACGGTACTGTAGGTATCGCGCTTAACTTGGAAGAAGATAACGTCGGTGCTGTATTGATGGGCGCTGGCTTGGAAATTCAAGAAGGTTCCGCCGTTACTGCTACTGGCAGAATTGCTCAGGTCCCCGTGGGTGAAGCAATGTTGGGTCGCGTAGTTGATGCTTTGGCACGCCCCATCGACGGTAAAGGTGATATCAAAACCACCGAAACTCGGTTGATTGAATCTCCCGCACCCGGTATCGTTTCTCGCCGTTCTGTTTACGAACCGATGCAAACAGGAATTACCGCAATTGATGCGATGATTCCCGTTGGAAGAGGACAACGCGAACTGATTATTGGCGACCGTCAAACCGGCAAAACTGCGATCGCGGTCGATACAATTATCAACCAAAAATCCGAAGATGTAGTTTGCGTTTACGTGGCGATCGGTCAAAAAGCTTCAACCGTTGCTAACGTAGTTAATACCCTGCAAGAAAAGGGCGCAATGGACTACACGATCGTCGTTGCAGCTAACGCTAGCGACCCCGCCACATTGCAATATTTGGCTCCTTATACAGGTGCCAGCTTGGCCGAGTATTTCATGTACAAAGGCAAGCACACTTTGGTAATCTACGATGACCTTTCCAAACAAGCACAAGCTTACCGTCAAATGTCTCTCTTGCTCCGCCGTCCGCCCGGTCGCGAAGCTTATCCTGGAGACGTATTTTACCTGCACTCTCGCTTGTTAGAAAGAGCAGCAAAATTGAGCGACGATTTGGGCGAAGGAAGCATGACTGCTTTGCCGATTATCGAAACTCAAGCCGGCGACGTTTCTGCTTACATTCCTACCAACGTAATTTCGATTACCGACGGTCAAATCTTCCTGTCTTCCGACTTGTTCAACGCTGGTTTGCGTCCGGCTGTAAACCCCGGTATTTCAGTATCTCGGGTAGGTTCCGCCGCTCAAACTAAAGCGATGAAAAAAGTAGCCGGTAAGGTGAAATTGGAATTGGCACAGTTTGAAGAATTGGCAGCATTCTCTCAATTTGCTTCCGACTTGGATAAAGCCACTCAAAACCAATTGGCCCGCGGTCAGCGGTTGCGCGAACTCCTGAAACAGCCTCAAAACTCGCCGCTACCGATGAACGAACAAGTAGCTGTAATCTACGCCGGAATTAACGGCTACATGGATGACATTCCAGTAGAAAAAGTCAGCAAGTTCACTGTCGGTTTGCGCGATTATTTGAAAACCAGCAAACCGAAGTACGGCGAAATCGTTCAGGGTGGCAAAGCGCTGACTGATGAAGCTGAGAAAATGCTGAAAGATGCGATCGCAGAATACAAGCAAACTTTCTTGGTTTCTGCATAAATCGAGTTGAAATTGCGAACCGCAGATGAACGCCGATAAACGCAGATAATCTGATGTTCATCTGCGTTCATCTCCGTTTATCTGCCTCATCTGCGGTTCCAGAAGATGCAGGCAAAGAAGTCAGGAGAAAATTATGGCAAATCTGAAAACAATTCGCGATCGCATTAAGTCGGTCAAGAATACGAAAAAGATTACAGAAGCAATGCGCTTGGTGGCTGCTGCAAAAGTACGCCGCGCTCAAGAACAAGTGACTGCAACTCGGCCTTTTGCCGATCGACTCGCAGAAGTATTGTACGGTTTGGCGGAACGCTTGCAGTTTGAAAATCTCGATTTGCCGCTGTTGAAAAAGCGGGAAGTTAGAACAGTTGGATTGTTAGTAATTTCGGGCGATCGAGGTTTGTGCGGCGGCTACAACGGCAACATTATCAAACGTGCCGAAAGCCGCGCTAAGGAATTGAAAGCTGAAGGTTTGAACTACAAATATGTCTTGGTAGGACGCAAATCTACTCAGTATTTCCAGCGCCGGGAACAGCCGATCGATGCTACTTATGCCGGCTTGGAACAAATTCCGACAGCACCGGAAGCAGCGATGATTGCTGATGAATTATTGTCTTTGTTCCTGTCAGGAACTGTGGACAGAGTTGAGTTAATTTACACCAAGTTTGTGTCGTTAATCAGTTCGCGCCCGGTAATTCAAACTTTGCTACCTTTGGACCCCCAAGGTTTGGAAGTTCAGGATGATGAAATCTTCCGCTTGACAACAAAAGGCGGACAGTTTGAAGTATCGCGGGAAAAGGTTACTGCAACTAAGAAGAGTTTGCCTCGCGATATGCTTTTCGAGCAAGATCCGGCGCAAATCTTGGAAGCACTTTTGCCGTTGTATTTGAACAACCAATTGCTTCGGGCTTTGCAGGAATCTGCTGCTAGCGAGTTGGCGGCGCGGATGACAGCGATGAATAATGCTAGTGAGAATGCTAGCGATTTGATCGGTACTTTGACGCTGACTTATAACAAAGCGCGGCAAGCGGCAATTACTCAGGAAATTCTGGAAGTTTGCGGCGGTGCTGAGGCTTTGAACGGTTAAGTTAGAGTTGACAATTTATTTGTTTCATGGTATGCGTCTGAGGTGACTCAGGCGCTTTTTTTTGGTAAAAATACATCGCATATAACTGGATTTACGCAGGCAATTTGTACCAAATCCGAGTTGGATATCTCCTTGATGACTCGGCGGTTGAAACCGCTACTACACGAACAAAGTCGGCCTACGCCGACTTAAGAATAACGGGAGTCCAAAACCAGGATTTGTTATTATATGTACCGTACTGGTGGCATACCAACAACTGATTTTTGACGGGGAGTTACTGAGATGAGTTTCCTACAGTTAGATGAATATTTAAACCAAGAATTTTCGCCGGATAACTGGTCAGATAGTGCAATTATATATGCTCTTGAATTGGTTCAACAACTGACACCTAATGATTGGGACGAACTCAAATCTTGTTGGCGAGAACGTCCCCAAGAATGGCAGTATCGGTGCGCCGAAATTATTTCCGATGGTGACTCCCAACAAGCAATTCCGTTGTTGCTAGAAATGCTTGAGACTCCGGATGATGAGCTTACCCTTACAGCAGCAGATTCTTTAAGGTCGATCGAGGCAGCGAAACAAAATTTATATCTGAATTCTGATGTTTTAAAACGCTTGCAAGCTCTTTCTCAAAACAGTCCGATCGCTCAAATTATTGTCAATGAACTGCTCAAAAAATTGCCAGTGAGATTGTAAATGCAATTAAAAACTTTTAGATCGTGCCGATTCAACTTGTACAAAGCTGTAACGTCAACAGTTGTCAAACCGGGCGATCGGGCATAAGTTCCGATCGTGCTGTAAACTACTCCCGATCTCTCCGAAACTTCTTTCAGCGCCCGACCCGGCCCTTGAAGGCAGCGAATTATCGCACCCGCAACCTAATTAATCCCATTGACAAAAAACTAAATATAGATAATGACATCTTTAATCCCCACGTAACAAAAAACTTGTCATAATAGATAACAAGCTGTTCTATATAAATCCTTATGCCCTGCGCCGTTATTCTGACTGCTCTCTTAGTTGAGCGCCGTGCCGTTCGTGTCCATCTGTCCGATCTTCAGGAAGAGGTTCATCCGCAGGGGACGATTTATGACTGGGGGAAGTTCGCCTCGCCTAAAGGTGTGTGGGATGTGGGTATTGTCGAAATTGGAGCAGGTAATCCCAGTGCAGCAATGGAGGCAGAAAGAGCGATCGCCCATTTCAATCCTGATGTTATCCTCTTTGTCGGAGTGGCTGGGGGAATTAAAGACGTAGCCCTCGGTGATGTTGTCGCATCTACTGAAGTTTATGGATATGAGTCAGGCAAATCAGACCAAACCTTCAACCCTAGACCTAAAATCGGCTTGTCTGCTTATAGCTTGGAACAAAGAGCCAGAATTGAAGCTGGGAAGCCTGACTGGCTGAAAAGACTATCCGTTTCAGAGCCGATCCCTCGCGTCTTTGTTGCGCCAATCGCTGCGGGTGAGAAAGTAATTGCCTCCACAAAATCAGAGGTTTTTCAATTTTTGCGATCGAACTATGGGGATGCAGTTGCTGTTGAAATGGAAGGATTTGGTTTTCTGGAAGCAGCGCGTGCCAATCAGCAGGTGTCTGCGATGGTTATTCGGGGAATTTCTGATTTGATTGATAATAAGACTGAGGTAGATAAGGCGGGTTATCAAGAAATTGCAGCTCGTCATGCCAGTGCGTTTGCATTTGAGCTATTAGCTAAGCTATCACCTAACTTTCCCAACATTTCTCCAACTAAAAAAACTAAAGATAAGCAAACAGGGCTATTTATTCCCGGTCTTCGCTGTCGGCGGGTATTTGGGCGAGAAGAACTAACCGAACAAGTATTGCATCAGTTAAACAACCCTAAATCGGCTCCCATTTTGTGTCTGGGTGGTGTTGCTGGTTATGGCAAGACGGAAGCTGCTACCTGTGTTGCTAGGGCTGCAATCGCAAAATCAATCGTTGAAGATGTTTTATGGGTTTCCATTCGAGAGAGCGAACTCCTAGAAACCTTTATCAGCTCCAACCATCACAATGAGTTAGTGCAATGGCAAGAAGTGCTATATCAGCTTTCACGTCAACTGGACTGTAGCAACGATCGAGAATCAGTCCAGAAATGCCTTCGAGAACGAAGATGGTTAGTCGTGCTAGACAATGCAGAAACCTCGAATTTGTATGACATTCTGCCCAAATTGGTGAAGATGCTCGAACCGAGTTGTGCCCTGTTGACTAGCCGCGTGAACACTCCCCTATCGTTTGTTAAGGTGATCGATTGTCCCGGACTCTCTGAAAATTGGTCGCGGCAATTATTACTAGATGAAGCAAAGGAAGACGAAATCTTCGCTCTGCTTCATGCTAGCGAAACTCAAATGCATCGGCTATATGAGTTATCCTGCGGCGCTCCGTTAGCCTTACACTTTATCGTTGGACGGGTTCGTGATGATGAAGCTATTGACCCAGTTTTAGATGCTTTAGAAGAAGCAAATGGAGAGGTTGAAATATTTTATAGATTTACCCTAGAAACTGCTTGGGAGAGGATGTCAGACATCTCCAGACAATTTCTTCGCTATATGGCGCAGGCTGATGCTGGGGTAAGATTTGAAGAACTACAAAATATATTTCAAGTGACCACGAAGGAAGGGAAAGCAGCTCGAAATCAACTACGTCGTTGGTCAATGATTCTCACCAGTTCTAACTCTGAAAGATACGATCTTCATCCTTGGGTACGTCGCAGTGTAAGAAGCAATTTAGAGGCGAATTGGGGCGTTCAAACCTCTCTCGACGAACTCGATCGAATCGCTCAGTGGAAATATGGCGTTTGATGTACCGGAGGAATAGAAAATGTCTAAGCCAGAAAACTTGGCCAATCTATTGAAAATCCCAGACGAACGCGCTCTCGTCTGCAGTGACTTGAAAAAGTTCCAAGCATCCTGTTTTACAAATACGTTTGACGGCGATCCTCAGTTTGAGAAGTTCCTGAAAATCTGGGATGTCACCAGTGAGATTCTTTGGGCATTAGGATACTGGCAAGATTATCTGCGCTGCTGCCAGATTGCACTCCAGTGTGCTAAGCAACTGAAAAAGCAGAATGTCGAAGGTCGCATTTTGAATGAGATGGGTTGGGCTCAGATGGAGCAGGAATACTTTGAGATAGCCCAAAATTGCTTTTCTCAGTCATTGCAAATTTTCCGAAAAACTGGCGATCGTATCAGCCAAGGGCAATCTATTCGCTACCTGGGAGTTTTACATTTTCGCCGTCGTTATTTTGGATTAGCACTCAAGTATTACAAGGATGCACTAACAATAGTTCAGGAGGAACTAGAAATACTTCAGGAGGAACTGAAACTAAAACCATCGGATAGACAGCTAAATGAGCTAAATCAGCGCGTATTACATCAACAAGCTGAACTACACAATGTATTAGGAAATCTCTACCTCAAGCTATGGAATGCTAACACCTGTCGTCAGGAACTTATAGCTGGATTACAAGGATTCCGAAATCTGCAAAAACTCTATATTTCGCCCACTCCAAGCTCTTATCGTTACTTTCAGCCAGCGCCACTATTGAATTTGGGACGTGTTGCAATGCTGAAAGGACAGTATAGGAAAGCACAACACTACTTCGATCGCTGTTATAAGTTGAGCGACAGCATCGATCGCTCAGATATGAAAGCTGGGGTTTTGCTCCGAATGGCAGAGTTAGCTAGAGTGCAGGGAAAAACTGAAGAAGCCCAGAAACTCGCTCAACAAGCACAAGAGATTTCTGAAAAAGAAGCACCCCCCCTCTCTGTTCGAGCAGGCGATCTGCGTTTTCAAATGCGGGGAGATCGCCGACAGCAGATAAAAGCAGCGCTTCATCAAGTCAAAATGAGCGCAAGACTGACTACCAATTTGGTGATTTATGCTCCGTGTGTACTTTTACAATCTGTTAGGTACTACTTTCTGTTCCTTACAGCCAAGTTAACCTCTAAACTTGGGTTAAAAAATCTTGTGCGATCTTTTATACTCATCAAAAGTAAAAGCGATCGGAGGACAAAATGACTGAAGACCCCATCCTGAAAGTCTGGCTGCTAGAATACGACAAACTCAAAGCCGAGCAAACTCAGCGCATTGGCTTCCGAGACAACCTCCTCTACGTTACCTTGGGTTTGTTCGGTACAATCGTGTCCTTTTCCGCTTCCAACTCCGCCAACTACTATGCCTTTCTCATCCTTCCCTGGGCTTCCTTGATTCTCGGCTGGACGTACTTAGTAAACGATGAAAAGATCAGTTCGATCGGGCGCTACATTCGGCTTACCTTAGTTGAAAAAGTTAAAGAAAAAACCGGACACGCAGACGTAGAATCTTTATTTGGCTGGGAAATTGCCCACCGGAGCGATCGGCGTCGCGAACGCCGTAAGATCGAGCAACTGATCATCGATGAAATCACCTTCGTCATATCGGGAATTGTTGCTCTGATGGCTTTCTGGATTTTAGTACCAAATCCTGCCCTAGCAGTCCTGATCCTGAGTGGATTTGAGCTGCTTCTACTGCTAGTCTTAGGAGGAGAAATCGTCTTGTATGCAGACCTGGCAAAGGGACGGTAGCCATATAGAGCCTTGAGGATAGAATATGTGGAGTAGATAAATTATGACTCAATCTCCTACGACAATATCCCTCGATCGCATCCTCGATCGAGATGCCGAATGCGATCGATCGCACTTCTACTCGTTTCTTCTGTTCGTTGATTTTATTCCGATCGATCTCAACTATTTCAAATAATTTGTCCTCGCCTATTTCAGAGTTTGAACATCTGGATAAGCCAAAATTTTTGCGTCAGCCGTTAATAACGGACATCCGTAAATTCTTGCTGTTGCTACAATTAGTTGGTCAGCCGGATCGCGATGAAAACCTGTTAACTTGGTTGATTCAACAACGATCGGAATTGTCAGATTCAGTAGCTGCACTCCCGTATAAGCTAAGGCTGCCGTCAACCACTCATCAACTGCGATCGACATAGCGAGTCTATTATTCTCTACTAATTTAGCAACTTCCCAACAAGAAATGATACTCACTCCTAAACCTTGGGATTGGTATTGTTGTATCCACTCCCGATGCTGCTGGGTTAATCGCGGATTGTTGTCCGCCCACCAAATCCAGATATGGGTATCTAGTACAATCATTGCAGCGCTTCCCAATCTTCCACAGGTACAGCAGGTTCAAAGGGGTCATCATAGCGAGAAACCATCCCTTGCAAAGGATAGTGCAAACTATTTCCCAGCATCTGATTAACCCAAATAAGATAATTATTTAATTCCTCATAATCCTGCAATTCTTGTAATTCTTCAGCAGTGAGTTCAACTTCTTTTTGCTGAGATTTTAAGATTTCAATTCGCTCCTGAAACAACTTAGAAGCGCGAAACATCAGCACCCCTTCTGCTAACTCGATACTAACAGCACCTTCTCTTGGCAAAGTTTTGGGCAAGCGCTCCAATTTTATCGGTAAATTAGTTATCATAGTATCCCTCTCAAAATGTTATTTTTCAGTTGATGATGTTGATAATAAATCGGCAAATGGTTGTAGTTGTCGCAACCCTTCTTCCCGCCTATAATAAAATCGATCGCACTTCATTCACCAACGATCGAAATTCCCTGCTGGAAAACCTGCACTGCTTCCGCCAAATTAGTTTCACCCATCAAAATGCACCGTTTGAGCAACTCAACATCCAGCGTTTCCAATCCTGAAAGTTCGCTCCGGATCGTTTCTTCATAACCATTCGATCGCAGGTGATAAAGCCGCAAACTACCATCCTCCCAAAACCACACTTCTTGCACTCCCAAAGCCTGATATTTTAGCAACTTGCGCGGCCCGCCACTGCTATAAACGATCTCGATCGACAAATCGGGAATCGATTTAACTCCTCCCAAACAAAACGATTTATCTGCCTGGGTTGAAGCTTCCCCCGTTTTCTCCTGCGTCATCGAACCAGAAGGATAAAATTTGATACCTTTCATTAACAGAAAAGTTGTCACCAAGTAGCCAATAATTTCGGAAAAATTTTCGTGCTGGAATCCCGGCATAAATATCTCGATCGCACCTGCAAAAAAAGATAATTTGACTTGGGGCGAATCTTCCACCGCCTTCTGGATTAACTTGAATTGTTCCCACGTACCGTTAATTACTACTCGCTGTTCGAGGGTCGATCGATCGAGAGCTTGTATCATTGAACCGCACCATTATCTGCTATTAAGATTGTAACACTGAATCATTTACCTATTCATTAGTTCAGAAATAGAGATCGTAAGATCGGGAACAGCAAGGGGTTCAATAGTGCCAGTTCGGAAAGTATTTCGCTGCTGGTAAAAATCGCCTTCCGGGAAGCGAAACACAATTAATTGTCGATCGCGCAGGTTAACAACCCAATATTCTTGAATTCCTGCTGCTGCATAAATCTTGCTTTTTTCCTCTAAGTCTTTAGTCAAACTGGAATCAGCATATTCAATTAACCAAAAAATGTTTTCTGGATAGGGATGATGCTCCAGGTAGATATCGTTAAGTGTTTGAACGACGGCAATATCCGGTTCGGGTTCTGAATTATTTGGTAGAGTAATCGGTCTGGCTTCGCGAATTTGGGCTCTCGCAGATAATGCGACTCGCAATCGGTTGGCAAATCGATCGCTAAAATAAGTATGTGCCGTTCCTTCTGGTACCATTTCGACTATTACTCCATTTAGTAATTCAACTTTGCGATCGTTTAAAATGCCTGCTTCTATCATCTGATGATAGTGGTCTATTGTCCATGTTCCGGTAGTTAATGTCATAATGTTATTGATTTCTGTACGGCCCAAACTCTTGTTATTTTGAATGCGAACTGGACTAAGCCAAAATTTAGCTTCTTCTCGATCGCGCTCAACATGAACGTGCGGTGGTTCATCCCGATCGCCCTTATAGCAGAAGAAACATTATGGCCCGACTCAGAGTAATGCAGGCATTCAGGCTAATTTCAAAAGGTTACTTCTCTATATTAACCGATACCCGAGCATTCATTTCTGATATATTTGAAATATTGCTCATCAAAACGAGCTATTAGAAGCATGAAGACAAATTCATGGATCGCCTTGGGAATCTCAGCTAACTAAAAAAACATCTCCCCTAATTCCGTCAATCGATCGGCTTGTTGTTCGGTCATGCGTACCCGACAAAATTCTCTATTCGTTCCTGCTTGACTGGATTCAAACTGACAATTGGCATCTCGAAAAACCATCCATGCTCCCTGAACTAACTTGAGTTGATTCTGATATTTAGGCTCGATTTTTCCCATCATTTTTTGGTAAATTAGATCCAACTTGCGATCGGGAACTTGTAAATTCGGACTAATCGGTACCGGAATTTGGTTTTGAGTATAAATCGTAAGTTCCGAAGCACGCAGTTGTGTCAAATGCGAGAGACATCCGTAGTGAATTATAGGCGCGGCCGTTCCTCCAGCAACTGGGCTTTTGCGAAGATCGCAGTAAGCATCCCGAAACGCCATCCATAATTTTTGAGATTGAATTAATTGCTGTTGGCGATTGCTTGGTAGCTGTTTTTGAAGTTGGTTATAAACTCGATCGAGCTTGCTATTTTCTCGATCGTAATGTAATTGCGAACATATCCTCAGTTCCCTGTCAGTTATCGGCTTGCTACAATTCGGTTGTTGTGCTGTCAAAAAAACGGACAAAGTGTTATAATTGAGCGCGATCGCGATCGGGCTAAAACCGATAACTGTCGCCGCACTGAATCCAACGCTAAATAAGAATTTCCGCAACTGCATATCATTCACTCTGATAATTCAGCAATTCATAACATTACACACCGTAGCAATCTCAAACAAGATCGGCAAGTCCAGCTAATTAAACACTAGATCTACACGCCCAAAAGCTTACTGGCTAACTATATTTTCCTGATTCTGTTCAAAACTTAAAACTCTTCCTTCTTCCCTCTTCCTTCTTCCCTCTTCCTTCTTCCCTCTTCCTTCTTCCTTCTTCCTTCTTCCTTCTTCTTAATTTTCACAAAGTTTTCCTCAACATCGGGCGATGTTTCGTACAATGGCAATACACTATGTAGCATCTAACCAAAAAGAGCGATCGCACTATGGGAATGACCCTCACGGAAAAAATTTTGGCCAAAGCATCCGGCCGCGCTAAAGTTGAGCCTGGAGAAAACATTTGGGTGGAAACAGACATACTGATGACCCACGATGTTTGCGGGCCCGGCACTATCGGCGTTTTCAAGCGTGAATTTGGTAGTGACGCCAAAGTCTGGAATTCCGAAAAAATTGTTTTGATTCCGGATCACTACATTTTTACCAACGACGAACGCGCTAATCGAAATGTCGATATTCTCCGCGATTTTGCCGCCGAACAAGGTATTAAATACTTTTACGACATCACGGATCGATCGAACTTTAAAGCCAATCCCGACTATAAAGGAGTTTGCCACATCGCCCTCGCCCAAGAAGGCCACACGCGGCCGGGAGAAGTGCTATTCGGTACAGATTCGCACACTTGCAATGCTGGCGCTTTCGGACAATTCGCCACGGGAATCGGCAATACCGACGCGGCTTTTATCATGGGAACGGGCAAATTGTTGATTAAAGTTCCAGCAACAATGCGCTTCGTACTCAACGGTGAATTGCCAGATTATTTGTTAGCAAAAGACCTGATTTTACAAATTATAGGCGATATCAGCGTTGCCGGGGCTAACTACCGGACGATGGAATTTGCTGGCGATACAGTGGAACGTTTGACAATGGAAGAACGGATGACGCTGTGCAATATGGCGATCGAAGCTGGCGGTAAAAATGGCACGGTTGCAGCCGATAAAACTACCCTCGATTATGTTACAGCGCGGACTGACAAACTCTTCGATGTATTTTACACCGATGGAGATGCCAAATTTTACAGCGATCGCACTTACGATGTCAGTAAATTAGAACCTGTTGTTGCTAAACCCCACTCTCCCGATAACCGCGATTTAGCCCGCAATTGTCGCGATGTGAAGATCGATCGAGTTTACATCGGTTCCTGCACCGGTGGCAAAACTTCTGACTTTGTAAATGCCGCCCGCATTCTGAAAGGAAATCAAGTCAAAGTTCCCACTTATTTAGTACCTGCAACTCAGAAAGTTTACGAAGATTTATTTGTCACCAAATACGACGGTAAAACGCTGTCGGAAATCTTCTTATCTGCTGGTTGCATCGAACCCGCTGCACCTTCTTGTGCCGCTTGTTTGGGCGGGCCGAAAGATACTTTCGGGCGGATGAACGAACCGGAAATTTGCGTGTCTACAACTAATCGCAATTTCCCCGGCCGCATGGGGAACAAACTTGCGCAAGTTTATCTTGCTTCGCCTTATACGGCGGCCGCTTCTGCGTTGACTGGACACGTCACC
>JBOFTL010000869.1:0-5470 GCA_051652045.1 Microcoleus sp.
CGTCATAATATAGTAATTGTATTTGTCTGACCAAATCCAGTGGTTCAGACAGCGCTTGGGACAATAGTCCCAAGCGCGGAAAAGCTCAAAAATCGCATTTTTTTTGACGATATTTGACGATATTTGATGATAGCGGTGATAGCGGTTAGGACTTACGCAACAAGAGATTTAAGACACTATTTATATTAGTTAAAGTTTGCGACCTTGAGGGGGTAAATTATTCAGTTGTAGTGGGATGATTAATTTGTGTTAGGTGTTTTACGGCTCTCACCCCGTCAAAGCCTTAACAACCCGCATTAATCTAGCGTTATCAGATCTTAAATTAATTTTGCCACAGGGAGCGCGAGTTGCCAAAATACTGAGAATTAGAGCTGATAATCCTTGGTAAACCTAGATATTCCGGCTACTGCTCCTAGCCCGTCAACCCATTTCGATTAGCTGTTGTCGTCAAAATGTACTCAACTTGAGGCGGAGTTAAAGTCGGATTAGCATTCAAAACTAAAGCGACTACACCAGATACTTGTGCTGTTGCCATAGACGTGCCACTGTGGATTGCATAATCACCATCAGGAGTGGTAGAAAATACCTCTACCCCCGGAGCAACTACGTAATCTAAAGGTGTTAAACCCGAACGGTTCGAGTCGATATCCATGCTGCCTTTTTCATCAATGCTACCCACAGCAATTCCCCAGAGGTTTGCATTAAGAGCTGGATAAATTGGTTGGATACCACCCGAATTTCCGGCTGCCATAACCACAACGGAACCTTTGTTATTTGCATACTGAATTGCGTAATTAACCTCGTTGGAAGGGTTAGAACTACTTCCCAAGCTGAGGTTAATTACATTTGCTCCATTATCAGCAGCATAACGGATTCCAGCAGCAATATCACTCACCGAGCCGCTACCAACGGATGGCAAAACTCTAACAGGCATAATCTTGGCGTTATAAGCAATTCCTGTCATGCCAAAATTATTTCGTTCCGCCGCGATCGCACCTGCTATATGAGTCCCGTGACCGCTAACAGCCAAATCCCTTGGGTCGTTGTCGTCAGTCACAAAATCCCAACCCCGAATATCATCAATATATCCGTTGCGATCGTCATCAATTCCATTTCCCGCAATTTCATCAGCATTCTGCCAAATATTGCCATCCAAATCGGGGTGGGTGTAGTCAACACCAGTATCGACGACAGCTACCACAATGCCATTCCCTGTAATGTTTTGATTCCAAACTTCCGGTGCATTGATGATATCTAGCACCCACTTCTTGCCGCCCAAATCGGGAAGAGTTGGGAATAGGGTCGATCGGTTTAAGGTACGGGAAACTGCGGCATTTGCGTTCACCAAACCGTAGCCGTAGTTAGTATTATAAACACCGTTAGATGTCGGTGTCGTAATATCTGGCACTACAGGAACGGCAGTTGCAGAAAGATTCAGGTTGTAATTAGTAGAACCCGAGTAGCTAAATACTTGAACGTAATATCTCCCTGGAGCTAGGTTGGATAAATCGATCGCATCGGGGGTAACGCCACTTTTTTGAGAGTAGGCAATAAGTTCACCTGCATCAACTGCACCGTTGCGGTTGCTATCTTGAATTAGGTCAACGTCAGCATCGGCAGTTAAACCGTTGAGATACAGGCTAAAATTACTCCTAGCGTTAATATCGAATTGGTAGAAATCTATGGCATCGCTTGCTCCCACGAACTCAGTTAAGTTGATGCTACTGTTTTGCAGGCTAACAATATCACGAGCGGTCGCAATAGAGTTACCCGGATCGGAGAAATTCAAGCCAGAAGCAGATCTCATTCCCGTTAGCGGATCTGTGTTGGCACTCGTCGATTGTGACTGTGCTTTGAGTTGAGCATCGGCGGCAGCTTCAGTAACTTCAGTAACTCGATCGCCCGCAGATAAACTGAGGTTATTGCCTGCATTGGCTGTGATAAAATCTGCGATTAGTGTCTGTTCGTCGGTGCTAGATGTGGCGAGATTATTCAAGCTAGATTCGGCACTATTACCAGCAATATTCAAGGGTGCGATCGAACCTTCGATCGAGTTGTTATTAATCGGAAAAATTGATGGAGCGATCGCATTTGGTTGTTGGCTCAAATAAGGGCGATCGTGAGAATTGCTTGTGATGTCTAACATAAGTTAAAAACCCAGTTCTAAGGAAATTGTCGCGATCGCTCGCCGATCGCACCCAAGACATTGCTGTCAATGCTACGAAGCTGTGAAAAGTGATTAAAATCCCTGAGCCGAGATAATTCTACCTTGAAGATCTGCCACTGTTACATTTTCCACAAAGCCTACTATATCGCTGGAATTTCTAACTTTAATTAGAGTGCCTTGAGTCTGTATCGGTTGAAGATCGAATGTACCTGGGGTCGCAAAAGTTTTTAAAACTTCTGAGGCATTGAATTCCAAGAATAATGTCACGTTTGTCACGTATTGTAGGTCTACATCGCTAGCAGTCAAACCACCTGCCAATCCAATTCGATCTAAAGCGGGTCTGAAAGCTATAATAGAATCAGCATTATTGACATCTTTAATTCCAGGTTCTGGTTGGAGAACGTACAAGTTACTGCCCCCGATTTTGATGGAAATGTCAAGATCGTTTAAACCTGCTAAAATGTCTCGACCCAAGCCTCCTACCAAAGTGTCATTCCCGTTACCGCTGAATAAAAGATCGTTACCTCTACCGCCCAAAAGAATATCGTTTCCCGTGCTACCAATCAAAAAGTCTGCATCTTGACCGCCACTGAGAGAGTCATTTCCTTCTCCTCCATCCAAGAGGTCTTTACCTTTTCCTCCTAATAAAGAATCGTTGCCCCCAAAAAGGTCGCCGATCAGATCTTCTCCTTCATTGCCATAAACCAAATCATTAGCTGTTGAACCATAGATTGTATCGTTACCTGCAAGCATCCAAACTCCCACAGGAAAATTAGTTGCATCTGCGAGCGACAAATTCACAAATTCGGATGTATTGTTGCCAATTAATCGCCGAGATTCTGACGGATCTGGTTGTAGAGCCATAACAAAATCCTCTTAACGCTTGACTTTTAAATCTTAAGCAACCCACACGAAAAATTCACTCGCTCTACCCACAGACTTGATTAGATATAAGGTGCAAAATTAATTGCGGGAAAGTGCAATGTATCTGAGGTATTGCACCAGGAGCGAGAATTCTGTAGGGACCCTTTTGCTAAGAGTCAAAAACGAAGCAGACAGGTTAAATCAACCCGAGTCATGGTTTAACTCGAATATGCTAAGTAGATTGCGTTTCATGTCGCTAAGCGAAACGATAGTTTTGCCAATCGCTTGCGACTTTGGCTCCAAACGGAGTATTTATTGTTGACTTTCCGGTCCGCCAGGAGAAGGCAAAGATTGAATCGGAGCCCGAGGCCAACTAGAACGATTTCTAGTCAAAGTAGCCGACACCAAAGCATAACCTAAAATCGCAGGCAGAACGGTCGCGCACAAAAATGCGATCGCGACAATCCAAGTCATCGCATTCGACTGCGAACCGTAATGAGTTCGATAAGGGTCAAACGGCGGTAAAGCTGACCTTTTGGCATCCCGCAGTGCTGCGGGGCGCTTGAATCTCACCCGCCTGTCGTCCAACTTTTCCAGCAAAATCCACCCGACTTCCGCCTCCTCCCGACACAGCTTGTGAAAAATAGCAGGATTGCGAAACAAATCGCTGCTGGCCCGCACGATTTTATACTCCCAAGCTGTCACATTAGAATCGTTACTATCGACTTGAGAATTACCCTTCTGTGGCGCACTATCTCGCCCAGCAACATTATCCTCTTGAGATTCGTACCGCGTCAAAACTTCCTCCTCTTCCTCACTTCTTTGCACCGCAGCCAATTGCTGGCGACTCACCAAAGCACCCGCAAACGCAGCCTCCAAACCAAGACTGCCAACCATCAAACTCCAGATCAAAATTTCCACCATAAAAGTTCAAAATTAAAAATAAAAATTTGCTTTTACAGCAACCACTTTGACGATAGAGAAATTATGAACGATCGCAACTAATGTAACTTTTTTTCTTATTCCCGGTTCATTCTTCCCTCCTTCTTTCTTCTTCCTTCTTCCTTCTTCCTTCTTCCTTCTTCTATAATTTTTAATCCTTAAATTTCAAATAACCTTCTACCAAACAGTCAGCACCAACAACACGCCAAGAGACTCGCTCTAAACTCAAAGCCTCAGTCATTTCAGCAAACCCCAAATCCCCAACAGGAGTAGGAGCAGTTTCTCCACCGACAATTTTAGGAGCAATAAAAGCCATAATTTTTTGCACCGCACCCTCAGCAATTGCTTTTGCTGCCAAAGTGCCACCACACTCCCACAGTACAGACATCAAAGAGCGATCGTACAAATAAGCCATAACTTTCGCCGGTGTCAAAGGCGAAAGTTCTACAACTTCCACCCCTTTTCCCCTCAAAAATTCCTGAAATTCTGGGTTGACACCGGGCTGTGTCAATACCAAAGTACCTGCCGCCGATGTTTCCCACAATCTAGCTGCTGTCGGCAAATCCAAAGTGCGACTCATCACCACCCGCAGGGGATTGTGCCTGTCGGGCTGGTGGCTGGTAAGTCGGGGATTATCTTGACGCACCGTATTTCCCCCAACAATCACCGCATCGCAGCCGACGCGCAACTCGTGCACCTCGCTGCGAGCTGCTTCGCCCGTCACCCAAGCGCTGTGGCCCGCACTTGTAGCAATTTTACCGTCCAATGTCATCGCATATTTCAAAATTCCCCAAGGTTTGCGGTACAAAATCCGGTGTACGAAAGCTTCGTTGAGTTTTTGGCAAGCTTCCGCTTCCACCCCCGCCACGACTTCGATGCCGGCTTCTCGCAATCTGGCTAGCCCGCTTCCCGCTACCAAAGGATTGGGATCTACCATCCCCGCCACAACTTTCGCCACCTTCGCTTTCACCAAAGCTTCGGAACATGGAGGTGTCCGCCCGTAATGGTTGCAGGGTTCGAGGTTAACGTAAACCGTCGCACCCTCGGCAAGTTCCCCCGCTTCCCGAAGTGCAAAAACTTCCGCGTGGGGCTGGCCTGCACCTGGGTGAAATCCTTCGCCGACTATTTTGCCGTCTTTGACGATTACGGAACCTACGAGGGGATTGGGAGAGGTTTTGCCTAAAGCGCGGCGGGCTAATTCCAAACACCGGCGCATCATGGCTCGATCGATCTCTTGAATTTCGCTATCTTGAGTTTGTATGGTGCCAAGGCGTTGCTGGTTAGCTGCACTTTCGATTCTTTCAGCGTCCGCCGAAAAAGTTTCCATGAGATTTTACTTTAATATTCGATCCTGAGTGTAGTGACATACTCCTACATCAAGCTGATTACAGCTATGATGTAGGCATCTTTGCAGCCCGATGAAGGGTATGCAAAATTTCCTTCACGGTACTGTTATCCATAGTTCCTACTACAGAAAGATTCCCGTTACGGCGTTTT
>JBOFTL010000870.1:0-5592 GCA_051652045.1 Microcoleus sp.
TAATCAATCCTGATATAATTCTGGGAGAATACGCACTGCAAAATTTTGCTGAACAACATTCGATCGCACCTCCCCCCGACTACTATAAAAATCATCCCCAATGCCCAATACCCAATTCCCAATTCCCAATTCCCAATGCCCAATGCCCAATGCCCAATTCCCAATTCCCATCAATTATGATTCCCACGGGCGGTTCCTCGGGAAAAATTAGATTTGCCATCCACAATTGGGCAACTTTGACAGCATCGGTAGTGGGTTTTCAAGAACATTTTCAAAGAGCGCAAATTAACTCATATTGCGTTTTACCATTATACCACGTCAGCGGTTTAATGCAATTTATGCGCTCCTTTACTACTGGTGGAAAACTGGCAATTCAATCATTTAAATCGCTGGAAAACGGAGAAAGATTCTCGATCGAACCTGAAGAATTCTTTATTTCCCTAGTTCCAACTCAACTGCAACGCTTGCTGCAAAATTCCGATACAGCTAATTGGCTGTCTCGATTTCATACCGTACTTTTGGGCGGAGCCCCAGCTTGGCCGGAACTTTTAACAACAGCTAGAAATTGTAAAATTAAATTAGCGCTAACTTACGGTATGACAGAAACTGCCTCGCAAATTGCTACACTAAAACCCGAAGACTTCCTGGCAGGAAATAACAGTTCCGGTCAAATTTTACCTCACGCGAAAGTTACAATTCGCGGTGCAAATGACACAATATTGAGTTATAATGAAACAGGCAATATTTGCATAAAAGCTAAATCTTTAGCTTTAGGTTACTATCCAGAAACTTGGAAAAATAGCGAATTCTTACAACTAGATGATTTAGGATTTTTTGACAAAAACAACTTTTTAAATATCGTCGGGCGCAGCAGCGACAAAATCATTACGGGCGGAGAAAACGTATTTCCTGCTGAAGTTGAAGCCGCCATTCGATCGACTGATTTAGTTACCGATATTTGCACTATTGGCTTGCCAGATAAACATTGGGGACAAGCAGTAACGGCAGTTTACATTCCCGCCAATTCTCAAGTTACTGTCACGGCTTTGCAAAGGGCGATCGAAGATAAACTCAGCAACTTTAAGCGGCCAAAATATTGGGTTGCTGTCGCACAATTGCCGCGCAATTCTCAAGGTAAAATTAATCGAGAACAATTACAAAAACAGTTGATAGTTGATAGTTATAGTGCGAGCGTCCCCGCTCG
Organism: Microcoleus sp.; assembly: GCA_051652045.1. Classification (GTDB taxonomy): domain Bacteria; phylum Cyanobacteriota; class Cyanobacteriia; order Cyanobacteriales; family Microcoleaceae; genus Microcoleus. The sequence continues at coordinate 1,205 of JBOFTL010000870.1, forward strand.
CGATCGATTTACTAATTAGAGCGATGTTTAACTTGATGCTGTTAAACTAATTTTTTCTGCTGGTTCGATCGCGCCATCTTCCACAAATTTATAGAATTGTACGAGTTGTCGGACAAAATCGATCGCCACAAAACCGGGTTCATATCCCTGCTTTAAAGTGCCAGCGTTGATAATAGTTAAGTTGCCAAAGTGTCGCACCATTTTATAATGTGTATGACCGTTGAAAACATATCTATATTTTTGCTCTCGAATTAAGTTTTGCAGATCGGCATTTACTTCAATAGCATATCCAAATTCATCAGGATTTAACTTACACATATCATTTTTCCCCAAGCCGTGACACAACAGCCCTAAACCATGAGGTGTGATGAATTCAAGAGTTGACGACAGAGATTTTAAAAACGAGTGTGAAGCCTCTGAAAGAGCATCTGGTTGCGTGGCTTTTTTCAAATCGCGCATTTCGTTATTTAAAAACCATCGATCGTGATTTCCTAAAACAGCCGCAATTTCTTCTCGTCTCAATATATTACAACATTCATCAGCATCGCCAAAACCATCAACGATATCTCCAACAGATAAAATGCGATCGACTTTTTGAGATTTCAGAAAAGTTACAGCTTTATCTAACAATTTTGATTCGGTGTGGATATCACCGATGACACCAATTTTTAGGACGTTCATTAGTTGGATGAATTAATATCATCATTATTATATTTCATGGTTCGATCGCCCGCAATACCAACCAAAACATCAGGACGAGGCAGTGCCGTTTCCCTACAGTTAAATCTCTTTGTAGGGTGCGCACTGCGCACCTTGCTAATTCATTTTATAGCTATTATATTTCATGGCTCGATCGCCCGCAATACCAACACAAACATCAGGACACAGCAGTGCCGTTTCCCTACAGTTAAATCTCTTTGTAGGGTGCGCAGTTCGCACCTTACTCATTCATTTAATAACTATTACCGACTATTTTATCCGATTCTCAGGGCTGCATCGCCAGTTGGTAGATCGTCAGGGCGGGGATTGATAGATGGTATCGGAATTGTAAAGATTGCACTTTGAACTGAGGCAACAGTAGCATTTTGCACGGTAACAGGAGAACCAGCTAAATTAATTACAGTATTGTTGCCAGATTGAGTAATGGCAATATCCGATAACTTTCCTGTTACGGCAATTCGATCGCCCTCTTCCGGCTTAAAATCAACTATTATTTGATTCGTCGGTAATAGGAGAATAAAAGGCAAAGTCTCAGGATCGACTCCCACGGAAACAAATGTATCGGCACCGCTACCTCCAGTGAGAGTATTGTTGCCCGGATCTCCAATCAAAATATCATTACCATCGCCACCAATTAAGACATCATCCCCTACGCCGCCGCGAAGTACGTCATTATCCGCACCGCCATTGAGAGTATCTTCGCCGAAATTTCCGCACAGAATATCTTTGCCCGCACCGCCGCTAATTGAATCATTATCTTTGCCACCTCTGAGAAAGTCATCGCCTGCTTCTCCGGTTATTGTATCGTTACCTCGATTGCCATTAATTGCATCATTAGTAGCTGAACCGGTGAGTGCATCGTTACCAGCACCCGCCCAAACACCGCCGGGATTTTGCTGGAAATCTTGGGAGGTAACTTGATAGTTATCGGCAGTATCAGACAATTTGAGCGATCGCAAAGGTAGATTCTGGAGATTGGTAATATTGATTGAATTATTGAGCCAAGTAGCTTCTTTAATTATTGTAGAAACCCGGCTGGGAATAATTCCACCAACGACTTTAGCACTAGAAAGACGATCGCCCTGCTGGGCCGCATTCACCGCTTCAAAACCTTGAGTTACATAACCAAAAACTGCATAACTTCCGTCTAAATTCGGCAAGTTATCTAAAGCAAAATAAAATTGCGAAGAAGCAGTATTTAAAGCAGTAGCCCGAGCCATTGCTACCGCACCGCGAGTGTGCGGCAATTGCGGAGTCTGGGTAACAATTTGATTGTAAACTGGTTGCGCCGCACCTTGCGGTTTGATTTCCAAAGGAATCGATCGCGCTTGATTTGTATCCGGGTCAACAAAACCGCCGCTTCCTAATTGATTAGCAGGAATTGAAGTGTCTCTGCTGCGTGGATTTCCTCCTTGTACCACAAACGGATCTGGTTGGCGGATAACTCGGTGAAACATTGTCCCGTCGTAAATTCCGCGCTCGACTAGATCGACAAAATTGCCGGAGGTAATTGGGGCATTTGTACCGTCAACTTCGATGACAACGGGTTGACCGTTAATTATTTGGATAACTGTAGCTTTGCCTTGTAATGGAAGTGGATCGCTCATGGGTAAATAGTTATTTGATAAATAGAAGGAAGAAGAAAGGCACACACGGATTCGGACACGGATACACGGATGAATTCTTGGATGAAATTAAACGTGCATCACAGTCAAGAGGATCGATGTGAAGAAGAAAGAGGCTACAGATAGGAAGCTTTCTGGCAATCTCGATCTTGCATTTAATTATATGGACTTACTTATTAAGTCCTACAGATTGCCATGATGACGCTTTCTGCATCACAATAGTTTCAGACTACATCAAGCAAATTATAAAACCGGAACCTAAGTAGATGAGTATAAAAATATATCAATATGTCATTGCGAGCGAAACGAAGTGAAGCGAAGCAATCGCAGGGATTACTGGGGTTTTACATTCTGTTACATGAGATGGTTTATTTGCGCCTACCTACTTACCACCCCATACTTAGCACCTATAGCGATCGCAAATCATTTGTGAATTTCTTGCTCCCTCCCCTTAGTAAGGGGAGCCACTGCGATCTTGGGAGGCAGTGCGGTCTTGGGGTCCCCCCAAGTGGAGCAACTGCCGGGTTCCCCCAAATGAAGGAGCCACTGCGGTCTTGGGGTCCCCCCAAGTGGAGCAAGTGGCGTCAAGTGGCGTGAGGGCTGGGGTGGGGTTAAAAATTTACGATTCATTTGGGAGCCCTATAATACCTCACACCCAATACCTAACACCTAATACCTACCACCTAATACCTCACACCTCCTGTATCAAAAAATGACACTAATTTTAACTAACGACGACGGCATTGATGCTCCGGGAATTCAAGCACTTTGGCAAGCAGTGGAGGGCAAAAAAGTAACAGTCGCTCCCCAACAGCAATTTTCCGGGTGCGGGCATCAAGTGACGGCTCACAGTCCGATTCATGTCGATCGCCGATCGTCCGTCGAGTATGCGGTGGCTGGAACGCCGGCAGACTGCGTTCGGCTGGCTTTGAGTCATTTTTGTCAAAAACCGCAGTTCGTGCTTTCCGGCATTAATGCGGGGGGGAATTTGGGAGTTGACGTGTATCTTTCTGGTACGGTGGCGGCGGTGCGGGAGGCTGCGATGCTGGGGATTCCGGGAATTGCCATTTCGCACCGGATTAAAAGGCCGTTGGAGATAGATTGGGAAGTGGCGGCACGCTGGACATCGCGGGTATTGGCGGATTTGATGCAGCGGAAACAGCAGCCGGGGAGTTTTTGGAATGTGAATTTGCCGCATTTGGAACCGGGAAGTGCGGAACCGGAAATCGTGTTTTGCCGCCCTTCGACGCAGCCCCTGCCGGTGGAGTACCGAGTGGAGGGAGAATACTATTATTATGTGGGGGAATACGGTAAGCGCGATCGGGCTGCGGGGACTGATGTGGATGTGTGTTTTGGGGGTAATATTGCAGTGACGGAAATATCTTTGTGAGTCGATCTTTTTTGCCGGAAAATCCGAGGGCGGGTAGGTGTAAAAAGTGGGCGATCGAGTTTTTGGGCTGTAATGTAGATACCGCAAGGGTTTGATGCTCCCAGCTCCCGATCGGGGGCCTCGGAATCGCTACAACCCTTACTAGATAAGAGTTTGAAGGGATGATGAACGAGAGGGGATTGACAGGCCGAAGGCTGAAATGGTACTTTAAGGTGAGGACATCGGAAATGAACCTTGAAAATCAAATACAGCAACGGTTTCAAACATCGGCTGCCGCAATTAATCTAAAACCCTATCAGGGATTGAAACGGCGGCTAAACTAAGCCAAAAAAAGCCCCCTCGCCAGAGCCGCAATTAATCTAAAACCCTATCAGGGATTGAAACGGATGAACTGGATATCAGGAGTGTAAATCGCCCGACGCCGCAATTAATCTAAAACCCTATCAGGGATTGAAACGCGCGTACTCGCGCAAATCAGATTTATCAATTTTTTGGCCGCAATTAATCTAAAACCCTATCAGGGATTGAAACCTCTTCTACCGAGTCTTCTATTGCTTGAAAAGCCGAGCCGCAATTAATCTAAAACCCTATCAGGGATTGAAACTCTCTGCAATTGCTTCGTAGCTCGCCAACTGTCGCGCCGCAATTAATCT
>JBOFTL010000871.1:0-2639 GCA_051652045.1 Microcoleus sp.
ACTATCAATTTAATGATGGAAATTACTCAGAATTGCAATTTGTTAAAAGATGCTTTGCTCCGGCGCAGGCAAAAACTAGCCGACTTAGTAAGTTTTCCGGTAATTTTGTGGTCTGGACGCCACCTTTCACGCAATTATCCGGCACTGACATATCCATTTCGCGCTAGCAGTCATTTTCTTTATTTTGCTGGATTGCAGTTAGAAAATGCTGCTATTCGTCTGGAAGCAGGCAAGTTGGAACTGTTTTTAGATGATGCACCTGACAGCAGCATTATTTGGCATGGAGAAATGCCGAAACTATCGGAAATTGCCGATCGAATTGGGGCTGATGCTGCTTTCCCGATGGCGGAGTTAAAATCGCGAACTCAGGGTGCTGCAACTGTGGCGGTGCAGGATTATTTGACTCAGTTGCAACAAGCCGAAATGCTCGATCGAGCTGTTTTTCCCGCTCAATCTGCCGCCGGAATCGATTTAGAATTAACCGCAGCAATTGTATCTCTCCGCCTCACCCACGATGCAGCGGCTGTAGCAGAATTGCGTCAAGCCGCTGCTGTTACTGTGGCGGCTCACAAAGCAGGCATGGCTGCAACTTCAACCGCCAAAATTGAAGCGGGCGTGCGTGCTGCAATGGAAAGCGCGATCGTGGCTCAAAACATGACTTGTTCCTATCCTAGCATCGTTACAGTACGTGGCGAAATTTTGCACAGCGAACATTACCACCACCCGCTACAAATGGGAGATTTGCTGTTAGCAGATGTCGGCGCGGAAACAGCAACGGGATGGGCGGCTGACGTGACTCGCACTTGGCCGGTTTCCGGTAAATTTTCTCCGACGCAAAAAGCCATTTACGAAGTGGTTTTAGCAGCCCATGATGCCTGTATCGATCGCATTAAACCGGGGGTTGAATACCGAGATATTCACTTGCTAGCAGCTCGAATTATTGCCGAAGGATTGGTAGATTTAGGTGTCTTGCGGGGCAATCCTGAAGATTTAGTAGAACTCGACGCCCACGCGCTATTTTTCGTCCACGGCATCGGACATTTAATCGGTTTAGACGTTCACGATATGGAAGATTTCGGCGATTTAGCTGGATATCAAGCAGGAAGAAGCAGAAGCAGCCGCTTTGGGTTGGGATACTTGCGCTTGAATCGGGTTTTGCAAGCAGGAATGCTAGTATCGATCGAGCCAGGATTTTATCAAGTGCCAGCTATTTTGAACGATCCTGAAATTCGAGCTAAATATCAAGACTTTGTAAATTGGGAAAAATTAAATAATTTCGCAGATGTTCGCGGAATCCGCATTGAGGATGATATACTCGTAACCGAAGCAGGCAGGGATGTATTGACAGTAGAATTACCGACAAATCCTTTAGAAATTGAGGCGTTAGTTGCGGTAAATGCTCAAACGAGCAGTAATTAGTAAAGCGCGCATTTCCATCAGGTGAGGGAAAATTAAGATGCAGAAAGCTTGGCACGTAAGTCTTGGAAAGGCCTTATATTTGCTGGCGTTAAAAGTTAAAAACTTTGCCAAACGCCAAGCTAAATTAATTTTTCCCCAGCGCGAATCTGTACGGCGGAGGTCTATGCAAGTTGCACCGTTACCTAGCAACGAACTGGAAAGGCTAGAAGCACTCAATCGCTACAACATTCTCGATACCGATCCAGAACAAGCCTTTGACGATTTAACAGCTTTAGCATCAAATATTTGCGGCACTCCTATTGCTTTAATTAGCTTAGTTGATGCCAACAGACAGTGGTTTAAATCCAAAGTCGGCCTGGAAGCGTCAGAAACTCCAAGAGAGTTTGCATTCTGCGCCCACGCGATTTTAAAACCCGATGAAACCCTGGTAGTACCTAACGCGATCGAAGACGAAAGATTTGCAGGAAATCCGCTAGTAACTTCAGATCCCAATATTAGATTCTATGCGGGAACTCCCCTGATAACTCCTGACGGTTTCCCCCTGGGAACTTTGTGCGCGATCGATACAGTTCCTCACAAAATCACTCCAGAACAATTAGAAGCATTGCGGATTTTAGGGCGACAAGTAATCACTCAAATGGAGTTGAGAATCAATCTAGTTAAATTAGAACGCTCTCTAAAAAGACAAAAACAAGTAGAAGACAAACTTCGCGCTTCTGACGAACAAATTGTCAACTTTTTAGAAGGAATTACCGACGCTTTCATGGCGATCGACCCCCATTGGCGGGTGACTTACGTTAATTATAAAGCAGCAGAGCTTTTAGAACGCAAACCAGAAGAAATCTTTGGCAAAAATATCTGGGAAGAGTTTCCAGAAACAGTAAAATCGGTATTTTTCAAAGAGTTTCACAAAGCTGTCTCCCAACAAGTTCGGGTGACATTTGAAGAATATTGCCGTCCGTTAAAACGGTGGTTTGAAGTTCGAGCATTTCCTTCCCACGACGGGCTTTCCGTATTTTTTATCGATATCACGACCCGTAAAAAAATGCAAGCACAACTCAGGCGAGAACAACAAAGAACCGAGAGTTTGCTGTTGAATATTTTGCCAGAACCGATCGCCGAACGGTTGAAAAAAGCTGAAGAAGGGTTGATTGCCGATAAGTTTGAGGAAGCAACAGTTTTATTTGCTGACTTGGTAAACTTCACTCAAATTTCAACCA
>JBOFTL010000872.1:0-9674 GCA_051652045.1 Microcoleus sp.
AACCCGGTTTCTACCTACATTTTAGTCAACTCGTGCTGGGATATTAAGGGCGATCGACTCGATCTTACCAAATTTGTGTCAAATCCAAAACAAACCCAGGTAATACCTCTTCCCCAGATAAAGTTGCAGGATTTTCTAATACTTCTACTTCCCGATTTTGTCGATAAATCTCTACTTTTCTATTTTTTCTATCTATCAACCAACCCAAACGAGCGCCATTGTTCATATATTCTCTCATCTTGACTCGCAGCGGTTCCATGTTGTCACTTTTAGAACGAAGTTCTACCACAAAATCGGGACACAATGGAATAAAGCTTTCTTTTTGTTCTGGAGTGAGTGCGTCCCACCTTTCTTGAAGCACCCAAGACGCATCAGGAGATCGATCGGCCCCATTTGGTAAGTGAAAACCAGTAGAAGAATTAAATGCTTCCCCTAATTTATTTTGTTGGTTCCACACCCAGAGTTGTGCTTCTATATTGAGATTTCTTTTTCCTGTTTCGCCACCTGTTGGTGGATTCACGATTAATTCTCCTGTGGCTGTTCTTTCTAGTTGTAACTCCCGGTTAGCGATCGCCAATTCTACAAACTGTTCGCGGGTGACAGTGAGTGTTAATGCGGGCGGAATATTGATGGCAATGGGGCGAGATGTTTGAGTTCTTGTCATCATTTTTATCCTAAAATTGATGCTTTTTTAGCAAATCAATCCTCAGCTCAAAACAGCCAAAATTCAGGATAATTTGCCATTTTTATTATAACAATTAAAAGCTCGATCGCGACAGCCGAGCTGACGGCCGCCGCTCTCAATTTCTACTCAGCAAAATAGCGAGTCAAAATTCGCATGATTTGACCGCTAATCGGCGAGGGTAAAGGCGGGCTCCATTCTTCAATCTTGGCAAAGCCCAAGACTTGCAGGATGTCTACAATCCAGTTAACGCCTTTGGGAGTGCCGCACACCAGTACGCGGACGGGTTTTCTGTCGCAGGGTGGGTTGGGAATTTCTTCTCGAAGAAGTTCGGGAACGGACTTTGGTGTTGGTATCATAGAGAAATCTCCTCAATGTGGATAAATTTCCTGAATTTGGGAGTCCAAACCCCTGCCGCGTCTCGATTGCAGTCTGAAACGGTGGGGGTTTGGTTTTAGGTGTTGTCTTGTTACATCATATTACCCTGGGTGATATGATGTCAATAGATAACGTCCAAAACTAGAATATGTAAAGTAGTTATGAGAAAAACATAAACGTGCCACCGAAGAACCTCAGACGAGTAACCACTTACGTCGCTCCTGAAATAGCCAAAGCATTAGAAGAATGGGCCGAGAAAGATGAACGGTCTGTATCTTGGTTGGCTGGGAAACTGATTGAAAAAGGTGTTCAAGATTATCAAAAACAACAACCGAAACAAGAACCCGCACCGGAGGCCCAAGAGTGAATTCAAATGTAAGTCAATGTAAAAGGAACAAAGCTAATGGGCGGAAAGCGCAAGCTGGAATTAATAGCTGTATATATAACCAAGGAAAAGAAGACGGCTCTTGAAGAGTGGGCTACTGCTGAAGAACGTTCTGTTTCGTGGATTGTTGGCAAAGCGATCGACAAAGCTTTGCAAGAACGCCAACAGCAGCAAACTGAGGCAAGAAACGATCCGCAGCAGTAAAGTCGATCGCGCTTTGTAGAAATGCAATAATCAGGGCGATCGGGTTTAATATTGGGGGCGATCGCACTTAAAGAAACCGGGTTTTTCGTAAATTTAAGGCGGCGGCGGAGATTTTGCCAAAAACCCGGTTTCTGCCTCATTTCATAAATCTGTTCAGCTATAATATTAAGGGCGATCGACCTTTTAAAAAGATTGAAATCCCTTCGAGCTTTAAGAAGGAGGGGATTGGATAATTAGTTAATTTTCTGGTTCAAGTTTCGGCTTGTCTTTTGCCTCTTCTACAATCGGCATTCCTGCTGTTAAAGCAGGTTCGGGAGGGGCGATCGCGACTTTATCTCCCGCACGCAAACCCGATGTAATTTCTACTTGAGTTAGTCCTTCCAAACCGACAGTAACTGAGCGTTTTTGCGCTGTTCCCCGACTGTCTCGCACCCAGACAAACGGTTTTGATTCCGATCGCACTACGGCTTCCGTATCCAAAATTACCACATTCTGGCGCTGCTTTAAAACTATTTCTATATTGACTTGACTTCCGGGAATTAATGTGTTGCTGGGAGTGTCAAGTTTTACAATTGCGGGTACTGCTGCTGAACCAGATTGCCCCCGATTATTGCCTTGGTTATCGGAGGGGACAGCTTGTAGGGACAATTTTTCTACCCTTCCTAAAAACTGTTGCGGATTGGGGCCGATGACGCTGATTCTAGCTAACTGATTGGGTTTGACTCTGGCAGCATTCAAGGTCGAAAGTTGCAGTTTTACTAATTCTTCCTCGGGATTTCCTACCGTTAGTAAGTTATCTCCTCGCTTTACTCCGTCACCATTATTAACGTCGATCTTGAGGAGTTTTCCGGTAATTGGTGCGGGAACAATATTATTTTTTAGTTCTTGTTGCTTCTCTTGATATTCGACTTCTAAACGCTGAAGTTCGCTATTATTTCTACTGAGTTCTAGTTCGGCTTGGCGGAGTTCTGCAACTGCAGGATTTAGCTTGTCTTCTAGTTCCTGTTTTTTCTGTTGCCGCTGAAGTTGCAGGCTTTCAATTTCGACAATATCGGTGCTGACTGTGAATTTTGCTTCGCGCAAAGCCGATCGAGCATTGCGAACTAAGTCTTCTTGCGATCGCACTTCATTTCCTGCAATAAATCCCCTTTGCAGCAAGGCTTGCAATTCAGTTAATTTTCGTTCGGCAGCGGCGAGATTTTCTGCTGCTTCGACGGTTTTTTTGCGGTTATTGGCTAGGGTTAATTCTCGTTTTTCAATCTCTAGCAATTGGGGGTTTTGTTTGCTGACAGATTCGGCGAGGGCTTGTCGGGCTATTTTGAGTTTTTCTGAAGCTTCTGCTATTTTATGAACGTCGGTTTCGATCGTCAGTTTTTGTTTTTTAATTTCGAGTTGTTGTTTGGCAAGTATGGTTTCTCGCTGGGGGTTACGCAGAATAATTAATGGTTGACCGAATTCAATGCGATCGCCCGGTTCTACTAATATTTTATCTACTGCACCTTCGTCTGGAGATTTAAGGGTTTGTTGGTTTCCCAATTCTACGGTTCCGCTTTCATTTATTGTATCTTCGATCGTACCGATTTTAACTGGCATGATGCGTACCGCTACGGGTTCAGGAGGTCGATTTTGATACCAGGTGTAAGCGAAGATTCCGCCGCCTCCGACTAGAGTGATAACTGCCGACCAAATCAGCCATTTAATTCCTGTCTTAAAGCTTTTTGTCATCAGTCAGTTAACAGTTGATAGTTGATAGTTGTAGTGCGAGCGTCGGGAGCTCGCGAACGATTGAGAATTGATAGTTGTAGTGCGAGCGTCGGGAGTTCGCGAACGATTGAGAATTGATAGTTGAGAGTCGAGAGTTATGATGAGATGTAGGGTGCGCACTGCGCACCTTACCGCTATTAGATATAGGGTGCGCACTGCGCACCTTACCGCTATTGATGGAACATTACCTTACCCAACAACGGGGCGACATCCAGATAATGTTGAGTGCAAATTGACAACATTTCCGATAACCGCGATCGCGGGTGCTGCAAATCCTGTTTCCTCAACTAAGTCTACAATTGTAGATAGCATCCCGATTAATTCTTCCTGTTCCGATCGAGTTCCCCAACGCACTAAAGCTACAGGCGTTTCCCCACTCAATCCCGCTGCGATTAACTGACCGACAATGTAAGGCAAATTGTGCATTCCCATGTATATTACAATAGTTTCGGAACCGCTGGCGATCGCTTGCCAACGTACCTCGGGCCGATATTTTCCTGCTGCTTCGTGACCGGTGACAAAAGTGACAGATGAACTGTACGATCGATGCGTTAAAGGAATTCCCGCATAAGCCGGCGCTGCAATTCCAGAAGTTACTCCCGGAACGACTTCTACTGATACTCCAGCTTTCACTAAATCTTCCATTTCTTCGCCCCCGCGCCCGAAGATAAACGGATCGCCACCTTTGAGGCGGACAACTATGGCATTATCTTGCGCTTTATCTATCAGTAACTGAGTTGTTTCATCTTGAATCAGCGAGTGGCGGCCTTTGCGTTTTCCGGCATCAATTCGTTCTGCTTGCGGGTTGATGGTGGCTAAAATTTGAGGACTGACTAAAGCGTCGTAAATTACGACATCCGCACACTCTAACAGGGTTTTTCCCTTCAATGTCATCAATCCCGGATCTCCCGGTCCAGCACCTACCAAATATACTTTACCTAAAGACATCGTGTTTGCTTCCTTAGTGTTCTCCGTATCTTTCCGGTTGATTAATATTGACAAATCTCAAGCTTTAAGGTGCGCACTGCGCACCCTACGTATCGAGTTTGTGACTGGCGGTAAGGTGCGCAGTGCGCACCTTAGATATCTTTGTTGTTGGTGATTTTTAACAGTTGTTAACAATCGACTGTTTGATGTTTGCTCTTAACTGTCAACTATCAGCTATCAACTATCAGCTATCAACTCTCAACTCTCAATGATGGATTAACTCCCCAATTAATTTTGCTAGCTGTACGCTGGCATTTAAAGGATTTGCTAGATGAATTTCCGTTTGGGGAAATTGCTGTTTTAATTGTTCGATATCGCGGGCGATCGCATCTGTAATTCCTCCATTAAATAAGAAGTATGGCACAATTCCTATTTGCTGCTGTCCGTCGCAAACAAAACTGTCAATTTTTTCTGCCAAACTCGGCTTTATCGACCAATAAGCTGCCTGCGCGCCGACTTTGCTAGCGATTGTTTCAACTATCAAGTTGCCTCCAGGTTGGCGGCTGCCGTGAGATAATAAAATCCAGGCGGGCGATCGTAAATTTGGCAAAAAATCAATTTCTTGCATTTGAGTTTTTACCAAATTGGTTAAGCCTGTTTCTCGGACACCTAAATGCGGGCGCAAGTGGATTTTTAGGTTTGAAGCACAGGCTTGTTTTGCGATTGCTACCTGTTCGGGTATATCTGCAGTAACGTGAACTCCAGCTAATAAAAATACTGGCAGAATTTGGATTTCTGTCAGTCCGAGGGAGAGAGTATGTTCGCCAAAACGGCAAATTTGCTCGTGCAGCGGTGCGGGGCCCAACTCTAAGGTAGCCGTTCCCACTTCGGGAAAGGAGGAAACACTGCCATAATTCAAATCAGCCAAATTCAAATCAGCCAAATTCAAATCCGCTAAATTTTGAGCGAGTAGCTTGGCTAAGTGTTCCAGGGCGATTTGAGGTCGGGGGTCGCGACTGCCGTGCGAGACTAATAGGTAGGTCGATCGCAATTTCAATAGAGATGTAATGTTAAGGTCGATCGGAAGTTTAAATTATTATAACATTGAGAGTTGAAAGTTGGCTGTTGACAACTCTCAACTCTCAACTCTCAACTCTCAACTCTCAACTTAACCTTTCGGACTGGGATCGGCGATGTATTTGAAAGCAGGTTCAGAATTCCACGGCCCCCGTTCGTCCTTGCCATTTGTTGACAAGTTAAAATACAAATCCACAGTCGAATCTGGCGGAATGTTGCCGAACAGCGGATCGGTAAGTTTACCTAAAGATTCGAGGGCTTTCATGAACATTTGAGTGTGGGAAATCTCGCGAGTCAACAAAAAATGCAGCGTTTCCTTAGTTCCCGCATCCGGCGCCAGCTTAATCAATTCTTCGTAGGTTTGGCGAGCTCCAGCTTCTGCGCCGATATTAGCACGCAAATCGCGAACGACATCGCCGCCTTCGTTGACGTAAGCCCCCGTCCAAGCTTGACCTTGACTGTCTAACAGGTGCGGGCCGACACCGCGAATCGCAAACAAAGTGCTTTTGTAAGCTTCTGTTTGGTCAACGTTTTTGGTGTGCATTTCTATGAGTTTGCCAACCATTTCTAAGTGGCTGAATTCCTCGATCGCAATATCTTGAAGCATATCCTTAATCCCCGGATCTTCACAGTGAAAGGATTGCACCCAGTATTGCAAAGCTGCGGTCAATTCTCCTGTTGCACCGCCAAATTGTTCGAGAAGTAGTTGAGCAAAGCGGGGGTTAGCTGCGTCTACTTTTACCGGAGACATAATCTCTTTTTTGTGAAAAAACACGGCTGTTACCTCAATTTATATCTGTTGTTAAAGTCTGAGGTTCGGCAGACTTTAATTTGTGTTCGCCTTTAGCATTTATTGTCGGATATGCGATCGGTCTTAACCTCGGTCGCGAGATACATCTAACCTCAGCAATTTCTCTGCTTTAAGGCATACTACAGTTACATCGATCGAGGGTATTGCGTGAAATACTTGTTTTTTTAAACGCTGTTTTAGCGCAAGCTTAATGAGGCTGCTAATCTCTTCATCCGATTAATCGATCGCCCGATTGCTTAAGTCCGGTTTACTTAGATCTTGCACCCATGTTAATTAGGGATTTTTTATGAGGCCCTAGCGGGTTTATTTAACCTATCTGCAGCATTTAAGGATGGTAAAAAATGTCAGGTTTAAGGATGCGATCGCTAAACAGCTACCGCATCCAATGCCTGCTTTATAACTTCAACTTTTTCTTCCTTCTTCCTTCTTCCTTCTTCCTTCTTCCTTCTTCCTTCTTCCTTCTTCCTTCTTCCTTCTTCCTTCAACTACCGCCGATCGCGCTTTTAAATGCCGGTCTTTCCGTGATGCGTTTGATGTAATCTAAAACTGCCGGATAAGGACTCAGATCGAGTTTTAACAGCATCGGAATGTAAGCTAACATCGAGCCGAGTGCTGCGTCAGCTACTCCGAATTCATCCCCCATCACAAACGGCTGTTTCTCGAAGATGCTATCTAAAGGTTTTAACAAGCGAGGTGTTTCGCGATCGCGCGTTGCTTCTACAAAAATTCCCGGCCCTAAAGTTGCGTTAGCAAATATTACCCACTGCACGATTTCAGCTTGTTGTTCCAAACTAGCCGGCATTTTACCGTATTTTTGAGCTAAGTAAAGTAGAATTGCGCCGGATTCCCACAGTTTCAAATCTCCGTCAACGATTGCAGGTACTTTTCCCATCGGATTTATGGCAAGAAAGTCAGGCTGCAAGTGTTCTCCTGCTTGCATATCTAACATCACAAATTCGTAGGGAACCGAGATTTCTTCTAAATACCACTTGACAATTGATGCCCTGCTGCGCGCTCCACCGTAAAGTTTTAGCATAAAGTTTTAGTGCCTTGTTTTTCTTGAATGCAACTTTGCTAGTGTAGCATTTAACAACAGGCAACAGGCAACAGTCATGGGACTTACCCACCAGCCGTGAGAAACCGGGTTTCTGCGTAAATTTGTCGTCTATCGTCTGATATTTTTTCTCATAAACCCGGTTTCTGCGCCAATGTCCTATGACAACAATTGACCCTCAACTATCGACTATCAATCGATCGACTATCAATCGATCGCGAGCGGGGACGCTCGCACTACAACGATCGACTATCAATCGATCGACTATCAATCGATCGACTATCAATCGATCGCGAGCGGGGACGCTCGCACTACAACGATCGACTATCAACGATCGACTATCAACTAATAGCTGCTGCCGATTCTGTTAAATGCGACCAAAGGATGTTGCTGCCGATCGCGATTAAAATTCCTCCGCCGACAAACTCTATTTTATTGCCAAATAAATTGCCGCATTTGTTACCGATAAACACCCCAACAAAGACTAAAAAGAAAGTAATAAATCCGATCGCACTTACTACAGGAGCGATCGAAGTTTTGAGTACTGCAAATCCCACACCGACAGCTAGGGCATCCAAGCTAGTTGCTACCGACAGCCCGATCAAAGTACCCGTATCTAAGGGATTGAATTTTTTTTCGCATTCTTCAGTTTGGAGAGCTTCATAAATCATTCTGCCGCCAATAAAACTCAACAGCCCAAAAGCTATCCAATGGTCGATCGGCGTTATCCAAAAGCTAAAAGTCAAACCTGCCAACCATCCGATTAACGGCATCAAAGCTTGAAAACCACCAAAAAACAAAGCAATTTTTAAAGCCTTGTTGACTTTCATGTGTTTGATTGCTAAACCGCTGGAAATAGAAACAGCAAAAGCATCTGCTGCTAATCCCACGGCAAGTAATACGGTAGTGGTCGCGTCCATTTTTATTAACTGTCTGATGTTATTTGTCAAGTGTTTCTCGATATTTTTACTTTACACCAAATTTTGGTAAGCTTGTTTTTTTCTCATAATTCATTCATTTTCAACTCAGATTCTTTTCACAATCGACTGCTGTTGAAAAATGCCGAGATGAGGTGTAATATTATATATAACAATCATAAATGAGTCGTAAAATTTTGACCCCACCCCAACCCTCTCCTCACTAAGGGGAGGGAGTAAGAAATTTACAAATGATTTGGGATTGCTATAATCAATACGCTAACAGTAATCAACTATCAATCGATCGCGAGCGGGGACGCTCGCACTACAACTATCAACTATCGACTATCAACTCTCAATCGATCGCGAGCGGGGACGCTCGCACTACAACTATCAACTATCGACTATCAACTATCAACTATCAACTATCAACTCTTAACTGTTTAAAATGGCCGAATCTAAACCTTACCAACCACTGCTATTCAGGTTATTGCACGGGCTTAATGCCGCGATCGCCCTGCTAGCAATTGTCACTGCTTTTGTGGTTTACAATACCTACGATGGCCGATTCGGCAAAATACCCGTCCCTCAAATTGCAGATATTATCGGAATTCACGGCACTTTTGGCAAGCTGTTAATTTTAGGAGTGATGCCAGCTTTTGCATTGTACAGTTTTCATGCGGGACAAAAACGCTTGGTGCAGCCGGATTCTTTGGAGAAACTGACACAGGTGGGGAAACCGATTTGGTGGTACAGTTTGCACCGAGTTGTAAATACCTTGATGCTGCTATCTCTGACATTTTCGATCGCTTCTGGTAGCATGGTTAAGGAAGAATGGTTGCCTGCTGGCGAACTGACGCGGATTTGGTATTATTTGCATTTAACTGGATGGGCGGTATTAGTATCTTGTCTGGCAATTCACTTGTTAATGAGTGCCAAGGTGGGCGGATTGCCGTTAATTTTGTCGGTATTTGACAGCAAATGGCGTCCCGAAGATTCGCCCGCGACTTGGTGGCGCAAAATTCGCTCTTTAGTCGATCGATCTTAAACTGTTTGTAGTGCGGACTTCAGTCCGCATCTTTCAAGGACTGAAGTCCTTACTACGAACCTGAAGGACTGAAGTCCTTACTACGAATCTGAAGGACTGAACTCCTTACTACGAACCTAGGACTGAAGTCCTTACTACGAACCTGCCAGATATAAATTTGAAAATGAACAGAAATGTGTTGTTGATAATTGCGGAAATCTTGGTGATTGGAGGTTGGATATTTGCCGCGATCGCACCTTTATTATTTCCCTAAGTAAGTCCATCTAATTAGACGTAATAAGTAAGTCTACATCTATAGCAGGACTTTATGAAATTGGTATAACTCATCCCTGTATCCGTGTCCGAATTCGTGTCGTGCCTTCCTTCGCACTTCAACCCACTGGCAATTCTACTATAAATTCAGCCCCGATCGCGCTTTCAGATTTAA
>JBOFTL010000873.1:0-4377 GCA_051652045.1 Microcoleus sp.
AAAGCATTTCGTTGTAGAGCTTACTTTCTTCACTCATCTTTGCTTTTTTCTTGCTGAAATCCAGAGACTCAATGGCAATCCCACAAGAAAATGATTCAGCAAGGCGAACAATTTCTACAACAACATCGCGCATCATAGATTGTCGTTGTCCAGTGTTTTTCCCCTTCCACAGAAAGGGAAACTCAGTGCAATAACCAATATTGCCATCCGGCTTAACGTAGGTCGCACTAATATGGTCTTTGTTAAAATCTAGCCCAATACATCCATTCTTCAATGTATGAACCCAAGGGACTTCAGGGGCATAGGTGGTCAGATGAACGTACCATTGATCATCTTTGTGTTCGCGCCTAAAAACTTGAACTGTGATGGGTTTGCACTCATTAATGGCATAATTCAGATTTGCCATTCGAGGTCTTTGATTACGGTCGTCAACCGAAAACTCAAGCGTTACTTTTTCGCCGTAGACTGCCTGTAATGGACGAGGGACAGTAATTTGGAGTTGATACAAACCCTCGTCATTGAGCGGGAACACTTTCATCATGGTGCCGCCACCCAACTGTGATTTGCCAACACAATAAAATCGGCCAGACCGTTTCTTTCGCCAATCTTCACGCCATTGGGAAATGGACTCATAGCCATTGATTTCTAAATGGTGTTGAGCATTGAATAGCTTGCGGGAACCAAAACAAATATGAAGACGTTCTGAGGATGCAAGGGATTTTAGATCCTCCTGAAGCGACTGAATTTTATTGGCTTTTGACTTTAAGCCCATTAACTCAAGATTGAATTTATCTCGTGCTGATTGAGTTAATGGCTTCTTAACTTGATTGGTTAATGTTTTAAGTTTAAGTTTCGCGGCTTTACTTTTGGCCTTAATCCGATCCTTTAATTGAGCAATCTGATTAACTTTGGCAGATTTAAGTTGGTCTAGACATTGAGTGGCTTCTGTTGCAATACTGTCTGCCCATCCCCATTGAATCCCAAATTCCTTCTGAAGCCGCTTTTCAACTTCATCCTCAGATAGACCGGACTGAAGCCAGTTGACAGCAGTCCGTCGCCACGATTCATAGGATTGACCAATTGCATCCAGCGCCGAACAATATTCGATTTTGGATTCAATGCCAACTTGTAAACCGTGTTTTTTGGACATTTTGTCTAACTCTGTCTATTTTTGTCTATAAAAATGGGGCCTAAACTAGATCAGCGATCGCAGTAGCCTTGTTCAGACACTCGCCTTAGTGCGAACCAATCGCGCTCGAATTCCTCACGCTTGGGATAGGGGATATCGTCATTGTCGTATGAATCTATCTCTGCGTGGATATAATCACTTTTTAGCGCCAGCCAATGAGGGAATCTTTCAGAATTTTGACAAACAAAATGAAAATTGTCTGCGTGGTCTAATGTATTCTCAGAGCAATTGCAAGTTTTACAATTATTCTGAAAATCATGATTTTCTTGATATGTTTTTGGTCGCATTATGGGGTAATCTCACTAAAAAATTGATCTACATTCTTCGACATTTCCTTGGAAACAGCTTCTCCATACAAAAGCCAAACACTATCAATAGGCTTATCAGAGAGACAAATACTTCTGCCAGCCCTTACACTTCCTTTTGCGATATTAGTAAAACCAATAGACCCATCACAAAAAACAGAAACTTTGCCTTTGTTGGTATAAAATAAATCTGCTGGTCTAAAATGATCGCCAACCTTAAGATCAACAAAACTATCGCCGCGATTAACTTTTACGGAGTCTCCATTCTCTATTTTCTTGATTGTACCAATATTTCCTAAGAATTCTTTGTCGTTGTACCATGCACAAGGTACAATTTTTGTTCGCAGCAATTCAGACTGTTCAGGATAATAATCGCCAGCGACACAAATACGATCGCCTGGACTATAATATCGCAAAACATCTTTGGACGCTGCGATCGTTGTCGCCAAATTTAACTTATTTACCTTGACTTCTATTTGTTTATCGTCAAATACCAAAAGCTCCACCTCTCCCATGAACTTGCATGGCGCAAGCTTAGGCGTTGCAGGGCACATCTCAGCTTTAAGGATAGGCGGCTCAGCAAGCTTCTGGGACGCAAAGTATCCGATCAGAATGACTGGCAATGCGACAAAAATAGATAAGATTATTGATTTGATTTTCACGAATTTTCGCCCTTCCTATTATATAATCCAGATTCGTATTCGGCATCCAATAAACCAAGCAGTTCTGACACCAATGCATCCGTTATTGCAACATTATTTTTGGACAATCCTTCATCAAAAATTATCCTACAGCAACAACAAACTAACAACAATCCAATAAACAATAACACTCACAAGAGCCGGAGGCAACAGCATCGACACAGCCTGAATCACCACTGGGATTACCTTCCTTCTAATCCTTTATTGATACTATTTTATGCGGTAGTACCGCGATTTGGCAAGTGCAAAGGGATCAGAGTTTTGTGGAGAGATGGCGATCGCCCCATCAGTCGATCTTATCTGTTGGAGTGGCCTGGAAAAAACCTCGACCAGTTTTAAGCCACTTCCCCTTGGCAGCGCCACGGCGCAAGGTTGATGCTATGGAATTTTTTGTGCGTAAGAAGTCATCATCGTTTTCGCATTGATAAATAATTTCAGCAAGACTGGGAATAGTGAATTTTTCCGACGGGTTGTCGCTTAAGACTTTTGTGATTATTTCCTCTTGCGTTAATCCTCTGAACTCAGGTTTAACCATTTCGGAAGGGCCAATTTGAATGCCCTTTTCTGGAAGCTCTTTGTATTCTTTTTTAAGCCTTTTTTCAACCTCCGCTAAGCTTGAATTTGCTTGATTGAGGGCAGATTGAGCTTTATCTCGCGCCTTTATACATTTATTTCTTTCTTCCTTTAGTAACTGAATTAATCTGTGCTGAAAAGTCATATTAACAAATCACCTATGCTATTATTTTTGAAGAGTTGAACTTTATTTATGTGCAAAACTATTCCAAATCCAGTGGCCGATGCTTATCGCGCATATTTACAAGGGGAAAATGTCGATTGGCAGGCGATTTTGATTAGGGAACAAGAAAAATGGCAAGCAAAAATTAAGGTTAATAATCCGAAACCTGATTCCATTGCATGCTATCTGCATTCCACTGATATCGTTTATCACCCACTCTCTTGACAATTGGAATATGATCGCAATATACTTTTTGAACTGATTAATCGATAGCGCAGTCCCTTCTGGACCAGCCTTGTTGAAGGACAAAACATCACGCCAAGAAGCATACAAACTACAAGAAACACCAGTTTTTGAAAGAGCCTCTGAGTGGGCTGTAAGGCGACGCACAAGCTTAGGCGGATACGTCCGATGATAATATTTATTAAATTCATCTAACGATAAGCCAATGGTGAGTGGTTTATCTATATTCATGTCCCAATCGAAGTATTTTCCATTGACCGTTACGATAAATCTATTAATTTCTTCCCAGTCGCCATTATATAGGTTGAATCGGTATTGATTTCCTCTTGCCCATACAAAGATAGGAAGGCGATCGCACCAAGCTTTACGTATATTTGCAATGGATAAAGGGGCTTCTTTTGGCCCAGCCCGATTGAGTTTCAAGAAAGAACCAACCAACTCTCCATCCGTGCATGAGGTTCCGAATTTTTCTACAATTGTTGACCATTCCAAATATTTATCACCAATTTTAATGATGTATCTTGGCATTACTTCAGCCTCAAAACACAATCGCAAAACTTCAGTCGATTATCGCTACTTCGCACAAATTCTAAAAATAAAACTTGCGCAATCGCCGTTCTAACTTCAGCAGGAAACAAATCGATCACTTGTTGGTTTTGGTGCATTGATCAAAATCCTGACACCAAAAAGCCGACAAAACAACAATGCAAACGCCAGGGAGGATGCCTAGCAAGAATATCGCAGAACTAAGGATCGGTAGCATTTTCGGCCTCCAGAATAGCGCCCACAAAAGCTTTAACGCTAGCCAAGGATCCTTGGCTGCGACCTTGGGCAAGAAAATATTCAAATGCTTTAGGCGCGATCGCCTCCACCAACCTCTCTCGATGACTGGACTGCTCAGGTATTGCAGCAGCCGCAGAAAGGGCACGGATTGCAGGCTCTATGCCGCTGTTCTCGTATGCTTCGGGTGCATGGGAGTGAAGCCATAGACAGGCTTTTTGTACATTTTCTAGAAGTCGTTTTTCTTGATTATTCACCGAAACCACCTTCCATGAGGAGCTTTAGTGACATCCTCCCACGCTGAATCAGAGATTACAGCATGGGCTTCCTGAAGCCCGATAAAGGGTATTCAGGATTTCCTTTGTGGTACTATCATCCATAGTTCCGACTATGGATAGATTCCCGCTACGGCGTTTTATACTG